>NZ_JAUJWZ010000006.1:0-292134 GCF_031931925.1 Pseudomonas sp. rhizo66 | reverse complement strand
ACTGACCGAGGTGTTTGGGCGAGTTACACCGACGTGAAATACCGAGTCGAACTCAGGCTCTGAAAGCCCCCAAATCGCCTCTCTCCTCGGGGAGGGGGCTGGCGTGAGCATCTGACAGGCGTCTTCCACCGACGGACAGAGATTCAACTTTGGAGAAATCAATCAAACCTGAAGAGTTATGGTTGATAGAACAACTATAGCCAAATGGTATAGCCAACCTGTCAAACCTGACAGTTCCTTATTATCTGCTCCACGCTAACACTACCAGTGAATCCCGCACTTGATTTAACGGAGCAAGACATGACCATTACAAGAGATACATTTGAAGGACGTAGAGAATCAGGAACCGGTTCTGTGAACGCCAGAATCAAAGACTACTTCACCGATAAATTTGAAGGGAAACCCGATTTCTTTGTGAGTGATGGAGAACTGGTGGCATTACAGGCGACCTATCAAAACTCCACAAGCACCTCATTTACCATTCACTTGATATTTGATGCAAAAATCGAGAAAGGCAAACATTTCTTCACGGAGAAATTCCCATGCCCGTTTCACTTTTTGTATATACAACACCACATTACAAAATACTATACCAGCATTAAAGATGCGGGCTCAATTGACGTAGAAGAGTTCGATATTGCCGATGGTATTTTCAAAGCCACCTTCAACTTCACCTTCAAGGACTTCGACAACAATAACAAGGAGCACCAGATTCATGATGGTCAGATTGATGTGCAAGGCCTTGAGATCATCGAGGGATGAGGGCACTGACCACTCAGGTTGCAAAGTCTGACTCAAGTGCAGGCACAAGCAGGTATCAGCTACTGCTGCTCGCCGAACGGGCGGTGAACCGCGTGCGGGACTCCCCAATCCCCAACACACAGCTAAAAGCCCCTCACCCTAGCCCTCTCCCGCAGGGAGAGGGGAGTGACCGAGGTGTTTAGTAGAGTTGCGCCGACGTGAAAGTCCGAGTTGAACGCAAATTTTGAGAGGCCCACCATCGGCTCCCTCTCCCTCGGGAGAGGGCTGGGGTGAGGGGCAAATCCACCACAAAACCAAAGCCGACCACGCCCCGCTCCTCACCATTCAACAGGATGAGCGTTAGCTCGGCTGCAGCTCTTGATCTGTAAGGCGACGTCGGAGCGAAGGAACCCCGAGCCCCAGCGAGCGGGCCGCACGTAGGAGCAAGCCTTTTTGGTTACTTTTTTCTGGGCCGGCATTCCGGGCGTCTGGAAAAAGTGACCCGCCGTAAGGGCGGAACCCTAAGCCGCCATCCCCCAAAAAACGGATATAAACCCAACACCACCCAAAACCTGGTCGGCCCAGAGGCCGCCAAGACAACCCCAAGCCAGAAATGTTAGCGTGCTAGGTATCAAGCCCGAACAAGAGCCAACAACGATGAAAAAAACTGTCCTGGCCTTCAGCCGCATCACCCCGCCCATGATCGAACACCTGCAACAGGAGTTCGACGTCATCGTCCCAAATCCAAAGAACGGCGACATCAACGCCCAATTCAATGAAGCCTTGCCCCACGCCCACGGCCTCATCGGCGTCGGCCGCAAACTCGGCCGCGCACAACTGGAAAACGCCGCCAAACTGGAAGTGGTCTCAAGCGTCTCCGTCGGCTACGACAACTACGACCTCGACTACTTCAACGAACGCGGGATCATGCTCACCAACACCCCGGATGTGCTCACCGAAAGCACCGCCGACCTGGCCTTTGCCCTGATCATGAGCAGCGCCCGCCGCGTCGCCGAACTCGACGCCTGGACCAAGGCCGGGCAATGGCAAGCCAGCGTCGGCGCCCCGCTGTTCGGCTGCGACGTCCACGGCAAAACCCTCGGCATCGTCGGCATGGGCAACATCGGCGCCGCCGTCGCCCGCCGTGGCCGCTTCGGCTTCAACATGCCGATTATCTACAGCGGCAACAGCCGCAAGACCGACCTGGAACAGGAACTCGGCGCGCAATTTCGCAGCCTCGATCAACTGCTCGCCGAAGCCGATTTCGTCTGCCTGGTGGTGCCGCTCAGCGACAAGACCCGCCACTTGATCAGTCATCGCGAACTGGCGCTGATGAAACCCGACGCCATCCTGGTGAACATCTCACGTGGCCCGGTCGTCGATGAACCGGCGTTGATCGAAGCCCTGCAAAACAAGCGCATTCGTGGCGCCGGCCTCGACGTCTACGAAAAAGAACCGCTGGCCGAATCGCCGCTGTTCCAGTTGAGTAACGCCGTGACCCTGCCGCACATCGGCTCGGCGACGAATGAAACCCGCGAAGCCATGGCCAATCGTGCGCTGGCCAATCTGCGCAGTGCCCTGCTCGGCGAACGCCCGCAGGATCTGGTCAACCCGCAAGTCTGGCGCGGATAAAAAAATACGGGCAAGTGCGTTATTGCACTTGCCCGTTAGTTATGCGTTACACAACTTGAAATTGAACAAAAAAGCCAATCAAACAACAGCATTATAAGCTCTGCCTGCCTGTCGAATAATCGACAAACGCTATGGAGAGCCAATACCTTGAACACCCTGACAACCGACAAACTCATTCGTTACAGCAAAGTCATATTAATGGCTTACATCAGCTTCTTTGGCGTGCTGGTGATGATCCACAACTTTACTGACTACAATTCAAACTACACCTACGTGGCTCATATCCTGAGTATGGACACCACCACTGCCAGCGAAACCATCAAGTACCGCGCCATTGAATCACCGATGATCCATCACCGGATCTACTGGTTCATCATTACGCTGGAAGTTACGTATACCGTGCTGTGCCTGATAGGCACGTATCAGCTATATCGCCACATAAATGCGTCCGCAGAAGTATTCCACGAGGCAAAAAAGTTCTCGATCATGGGCATACTCGCGGCCATCTTCATTTATTACGTCTGTTTGCAAACCGTAGGTGTCGAATGGTTCGACATGGACACTTCGCAATCATGGAATGCCAAGGACTGGGCGCGACATATCGTTGATTTCATCTTCCCGGTAATGATTTACATCACCTTGAAAGTCGAGCGCTGAAGTTTAGCGCTCGTTTATTTCAAGCCAACTTTCCCTGTACTGGCGCCACGACCACCTTGGGTTTGCGGAACACCAACACATTGCCCAGCATCACTAACACCAGACCGACCAGCGCCGGCGCTGTCCACTGATAACCTTCAGCAAAAGCCGAGACGTTCAGCGCCACGACCGGAAACAGCACCGTGCAGTAAGCCGCACGCTCCGGACCCATGCGCCCGACCAGCGTGAGATACGCGGTGAAGCCGATGACCGAACCGGGAATCACCAGATACAGCAGCGCGCCGACATAACGCGGACTCCAGTCCATGTCGAATGGAATGCCTTTGACCAGGCACCACACCGACAACATCGCCGCGCCATAAGCCATGCCCCAGGCGTTGGTGGTCAGCGGCCTGAGGCCGGCCTTCTGCTGCAGGCTCGAGAGCATGTTGCCTGCCGAGAAACACAACGTCCCGCACAGTGCCAGACCAAGCCCCAGCAAGGTTTGCGGGCTGGCCTGATGCCCGGCCAGTTCCGGCCAGAACAACATGCCCAGGCCGAACAGCCCCAGCGCACCGCCCATCAGCACATTGCGTGCAATGCGCTGACCAAAGAACACCCGCGCATTCAGCGCGTTCCACAGCGTCGCGGTAGAAAACACCACCGCAACCAGACCGCTGGGGATCCACTGACTGGCGGTCAGGAAGCACATGAAGTTGACGCAGAACAGGCACAGGCCCTGCGCCACGCAGATCAGATGCCCGCGACGGTTCATCGGTTGCAGGCGACGGCTGAGCAGCAACAGCGCAAACAGCACCAGCGCCGCGAGGCCGAAGCGATAGACGATCGACACCGGAATCGCCACCACGCCCAGTTGCCATTTCAAGGCAATCCAGGTGGTGCCCCAGATCAGCACGGTCAACAAATACAACGACAGGTTCATGGCAGACACTCCTCGATAGGCCTTGAGTGTCTGCCCGGACCTGGTTTGAGCGCTTGCAGATTCTTGCGCTTTTGTCTGGCGGCAGGCTGGCAGCGCGGTGCCCACGGAGTAGGATGCAAGGCGTTGAAGAGAACCGACCATGGCCGCCATCGATACCCTGCAAGTCTTTCAAGCGTTAAACAGCTCGCCCAATGCACGCCTGGTGCACAGCGCCGAGCTTGGTGACGGCTTGTCTGCCGCTTTGTGGACCAACCACCACGATGCGCAAGATTACGAAGCGCCCACCCACCACACGTTGTCCTGCTACATCGCCGGAGGCACCGGTACCTTTCGTCGCGATCAACCCGGGCAGAAAGGCGGGCCGGACAAGCTGTGCATCCTGCCGGCCGATCATGAATCGGGCTGGGTGATCAACGGCGATATCCGCTTGGCGCACCTGTATTTCAGCGCCGAACAATTTGCCCTCGGTTGCGTCACGTTGCTCGATCGCGAACCGCGTGAGATGCAATTGCGCGAGCAGACCTTTCTCGAAGATCCGCAACAGGCGCAACGCTTCCGGCAGTTGCTGACGCTGAATTGGGACGAGCCTGCTGAACGCTTGCTGAGCAGTAGCCTCGCCCATGAATTGATCAGCCACACCTTGCTCAGTCAGGTCGGCGCGCGTCAGGGCTTGCGTTTGAAGGGTGGACTGGCGCCACACCAGCGTCGGCAACTGGTGGAGTTCATCGACACTCAGTTGGCCGAGCCGATCAGCCTCGGACAATTGGCCGGGTTGTGTGCGCTGTCGGAATACCACTTTGCGCGGATGTTTCGGACGAGTTTCGGTCTGCCGCCGCATCAATACGTACTGGCGCGGCGCTTGAGCCGGGCGCGGGAGTTGTTGCGCGGGACGGCGTTGCCGTTGGGCGAGATCGCGCTGGCGTGCGGGTTCGCCAGTGCGAGTCATTTCACCAATCGGTTCAAGCAGGTTCTGGGCGGGACGCCGGGTGAGTATCGGCAGGCGTTTTTGCGTTAAGCCCTTTTCCCCTCACCCCAGCCCTCTCCCAGAGGGAGAGGGGGCCGACCGAGGTGTCTGGCGTTGTACATCGACCTGAATGACCGAGTCGATTTTGGATTCGGTAAAGATCGATCACGTCGGCGCAGTTCTCCAATATCCCCCAATCAGTCCCCTCTCCCTCTGGGAGAGGGGACCTACCGAGGTGTCTTGCGCTGTACGTCGACCTGAAAAATCGAATCGACTATGGATTCCAAGCATTACTTTCAGGTCGGTGTATCTCTCGAATATCCCACGCTCAGTCCCCTCTCCCTCGGGGAGAGGGTTAGGGTGAGGGGCTTGTGATCTTGCCTTAAAATTCCAGGGTGCTGGACAACGAAACCTGCCGCGCATCCCCCATCGACACAAAGAACCGACTCGCCGCCGAGGTGTAATAGGTGCGATCAAACAGGTTCTTCACATTGAGCTGAAACTTGACCTTCTGCCCTTCAACCCTGGTGTCGTACGTGGCAAACGCATCAGCCACGGTGTAGCTCGGCAGGTCAAAATCATTCACCGCGTTACCCGCACGTTCGCCGACATACCGCGCACCCGCGCCGACGCGCAATTGATCGCCGCCAATCACGCTGCCAAAGTCATACACCGCCGACAACGAACCGGAATTCTTCGCCACGTTCTGCAGGCGCTTGCCTTTGTAATCCGGGTCTTCGGTCACTTCGGCATCGGTGTAGGCGTAGCTGCCGATCATGCTCCAGTGGTCAGTCAATTGACCGGTCAGGTCCATTTCCAGACCGCGCGAACGTACCTCACCGGCGGCGCTGTAAATCGTCGTCGGGCCTTCGGAATTGGCCACCAGCACGTTGCGTTTCTTGATGTCGAACAACGCGATGTTGCCGGTGACACGCCCCGGCATGTCCAGCCGCGCACCCAGCTCCCACGACTTGGCTTCTTCCGGGGCGATGCTGCCATCGAGCACGGTGCTGCTGCCGCTCAGCGGGGCGATGGTCGAGTTGGGTTTGAACGATTCGGTGTAGCTGCCGTAGAACGACAAGGCGTCGGTGTAGCGATACACGAGACCTGCGCGCGGCACCCATTTCTGCCCGTTGCTGTCGGTGTTGGCCTTGAACGGCACACCTTTGCCGGCGTACTGGTCGTACTCCTGAAAGCGCCCGCCGGCGACCAGAATCCACTGGTCATTGAGGTGAATCGAGTCCTGCATGAACACCGAATCGCTGCGCAGCTCATCGGTCTGCGCGCTGTCGGGAGCGCTGACGGTCGTACCGGCGACTTCACGACCGTACACCGGATTGATGTAGCTGAAAGTGGTCAGGCTTTTCTGCCGGATCAAGTCCTCGCGATAGATCTTGCGGTACTCGTCATCGACGCCGAACACCAGGTCATGCTGCATGCCCAGCACGTTGACCTTGCCTTCGAGGCTGGCGGTGGTGAAGCGGTCGGTGCTGATCGCATTCTGGGTACCGTCCATGCTGCGGGTCAGCGTGCCTTTTTTGGTGTCGATAGCGGTCACGCGGACCTGGCTGGCGTCGTAGGTTTCACGATTCCAGCTGTAACCGAAGTGGGCTTTCCAGTCGTCGTTGAGCTCGTGATCGGCTTCGAAGTGGTACAGGTCCGAACGGCCTTCCATGTTATTGAACGGCTCGTCGAGGCGCTCTTTGCGCGAGATGTCCAAAGGGTGATTGGTGCGCGGATCGATCAGCGTGCCACGGTCGAACGGCGTGAGAAATTCGCGATGCTCGTAGGCGAACAACAGCTTGGTGCTTTCGCCAAACCAGGCCAGCGAAGGGGCGATCAGGGTTTCACGGTGAGTGCCGAAGTTGCGCCAGTAATCTTCGTCTTCGTGGTCGAGCACCATGCGATAGGCCAGCCCGGAATCGCCCAACGGGCCGGTGCTGTCGAGGCTGCCGCCGCTGCCGTTCTTGCCGTCGCCGTAAGTCGAGCCGCGCAAGGTCAGGGCATTGTATTGCGTCAGTTCAGGCTTCTTGCTGACCAGGTTGACCACGCCACCCGGGTCTTGAATGCCGTATAGCAGCGAGGCCGGGCCTTTGAGCACTTCAACCCGATCGACCGTGGCATTCATGCCGCGCCCCTGCACGATCGGCATGCCGTCGCGCATGATCGAGCCGTTGCGGTTGTCACCGAAACCGCGCGTCATCACCGAATCCTGGGTGCTGCCCAAGGTGTTGCCTTGAGTGATGCCGCTGACGTTGGCCAGTGCATCGTCCAGATTACGCGGCGCTTGATCGCGGATGACTTGCGCCGGGATGACGTTGACGGTCTGCGGGACTTCCTGCAACGACGCCGACGAACGCATCACCGAACTGGTTTCCGGCGGCTGATAGCTCATCGATTCGTCGCGGGTCGAGGTGATGGTGGTGGCGCCGAGGTTCAACGCGCCTTCGGTGGGTTTGGGCTCCAGCGCCAGCGTGTGGCTGTCGGTGCGGCGGAAGTTGAGGCCGGAGCCGCTGAGCAGACGTTGCAGGGCCTGTTCGGCACTCATCTGGCCATTGACGGCCGGTGCCGTCAGACCGTACGGCGCTTCGTCGGTGTAGACCACGCTCTGCCCGGTGACGCGGCTGAAGTCGCTCAAGGCTTGCGGCAGCGGTTTGGCGGCCAGGGAAAAATTGAACTGCTTTTGCGCTTGGCTGCTGACGGTTTCAGCGGCGAGCGCGACGCTCAGCGGCAACAGCGCCAATGCCGAAAAGCTCAGTGCCGACACGCCTAACCATTGTTTGACCGAACCCGATTTTGCCCTGGACTTCATTGCTCAATGACCTGTGTAGAACCGCAACGGATGCGAATGACTCGCAGTTTCAGTCACTACACGGATGGGGTTCGGGTTTACCTCACCACAAATCTGAAAATATTTTTCAGGATCAAAAGATCGCAGCCTTCGGCAGCGCCTGCATTGAAATGCGATCCCCTGTAGGAGCTGCCGAAGGCTGCGATCTTTTGCCTTTTGCTTCAGCGCAAAATAATCAGATGCCCCAACACCTGATGCTGCTCAAACCCCATCACCCCTTGTAAAGAATTCAACACCGCCTGCGGATCCTTGCTGGGAAAACTGCCACTGACCTTGCGCGCCGCCAGCTCCTCGTTGAGCAACACAATCCGCCCCGGGTAATAACGCCGCAGATCCTCGACCACATCGGCCAGCGTCGACTTGTAGTAAGTCAGCCAGCCCTGACGCCAGGCCAGTTGCGCCTCACTGTCCACCGCGTGCAGTTTTTCTGCGGTGCCGCCAGCAAAAGCGACCTGCTGACCGGCCGTAAGAATCTGCTGTTCAGCATCACGATCCGCCGTCACACCAACGCTCCCGGTCAACACCGTGACCTGCGCACCGTGAGGTTGCAGACGCACTTCGAATTGCGTGCCGAGCACCCGCGCCTCGCCCTGCTCCGCCGCGACCACAAACGGCTCGCCGGTGTGGCTGACGCTGAAGAACCCGGCACCACGGCGCAACTGCACACGGCGCTCGCCATGACTGAAATCCACGGCAATCGCACTGTCGCCATCCAGCGTCACTTGCGATTGATCGGCCAGCGTCACCGTGCGGATCTCGCCGGGTGCCGAGACATAATCGGCGCCCAGATCATCGAGCCAGCGCTGCGCTTGCCAGCCGGTGCCGAGGCTGACCATCAGCAGCAGGCACGCCGCCATCGCCAGCGCCGCCGACCAACGCAACAGCGCTGGACGACGCGGGCGATCCATCGCATCAAGATAACCCTGCAACGCCGAGGCTTCTTCATCTGCCAGCATTCGTGCCGGGCCTTCGCTCAGTTCCCAAAGCACCTGCGCCTGCGCATACGCCTCGGCATGGGCCGGGTCGGCGCGCAGCCATTGGCTGAAGGTCAGTTGATCGCCGGCACTCGGCCGATCATGCAGCAGGCTCAACCAGGCAAACGCGGCCTGCTCTTGCGCGGGCGTGGGGGTAACGGAATCGGCGGGCTTCACGGTGCTTTCCCTGGCAGGCGTGGCGCGGGTTCGCGCAGACTGGCCTTGCAGGCCTCGAGGGCGCGCATCATATGTTTTTCCACGGCACTTTGGGACAGGCCCATGGCCTTGGCGATGTCCGCGTATTTGCGGCCGTGGATGCGATTGAGCAAAAAGATCTGTCGGGTGCGCTCGGGCAAGGCGCGCAACGCCGCTTCGACATGCTTCAGATCATTGCCCGCTTCCAGCGCCGCTTGCGGTTCGCTGCCGTGGCTGTGCGGCGCGTCCGGTTGCCAGCCTTCGTTGACCCGCGTGCGCGTGCCTTCGCTGCGCAGATGATCGATGGCGATGTTGCCGGCGCAGCGCAAAAGATAGGTACTGAGTTCTTCGACCTGCACCAGCGGCCGCCGCCAGAAACGCAGAAACAGATCCTGCACCAGGTCTGCCGCCGTCGCGCGGCAACCGACACGCCGGTTCACCAGCGCTTCCATTTGCGCACGCTGGGACAGGAACACCTGAAGAAAATGCGCACGCGCCCCGCGCGGCTCATCGTCGCGGGATTCCGGCGGCAGACCGATCAGCACGTCAGCACTGCGCCCATGCGGCGACCGGGCTGGCCAGCAGACTGAACCCGGCCAGCGCCAAGGCCAGCCGCGGGCGATACGGCAGCAACAAGACCAACGCCAAGGCACTGAGCATCAGCACGGCGAACCAGTCGACCAGGCCGAAGCTCCAGCCGTTGACCTTCACCGCCGCCCAAAGCGACAAACACAGCAATAACCATCCGCCGACTTTCAGGCCCTGACGGCGACGGGTGGACGGTTTGCGACCGAGCAATTCGTCGTGGCGGCGAGGCATCGACAGGCATAACGCGGTGAATCCGGCGTAGGTGAGCAACAATGGCAACAGCATCAGTTCACCCCTTGTTCAAGGGTGATCGGCCGGGCTTTTTCGCGACGAGGCTTTTTAACGCTGACGGTGCTGCTGGCGCGCTGCATTTTCCATGCGGCCCACGCCAGAAACAGACCTGTTGCGAGGCACGTCAGATCAACACCGGCCAACGCCCAGTCGCCCCGCATCAAGTTGGCGCCGAGATTCCAAGGGGTGGTCAGCGCATTGATCAGCGGCACCGCGACAAACAGCGCGGCGCCGAGCACAAGCTGCTCAACCCAGGCTTTGCGTCCCGGTCGTAACAGCGCGTGCAGCATGCTCAAGCCCCAAGCCATGAAGAACGCGTTCACTTCCCAATCTGCACGCCCGGCGAGATTCACCGGCAACAGACGATTGGCCAGAAAGAACACCGCCACCGCCGACACCAGCCCGGCCATGCTGGCGATATTCAATACTTCCACCAGCCGCAACTCGAACGGCATCACGCCGCTCTTGGCATGTTTGAGTTGACGCTTGCCCAGCCAGATCACCAGCCCGGTGCCGATCATCGCCGTGCCGGCCAGTCCGCAAATGAAATACAGCCAACGCAAGAGCGGCCCGGCGAAGTGGCCCATGTGCAAGCCGTAGAACGCACCACCGACCGCCATCGCCAGCGGTTGCTCCGGTGTGCTGCCGAGCATCTGCCCGGTCACCCCATTGAAGGTCACGGCGCGGCCGAAATCATGCACCACGCGATCGCCCGCACGGGACAGCACCACCGTCGCATTGGCATCCCCCGGATTGCTCACCGACAGGCGCGCCGTGTGGCCGCCCGACCATTGCTCGCTGGCCTTGCTCAACAGCGGCGCCATGGCCGCCAGCGGTGCCGCAATGTCGGCGCGCTCCGGTGTTTTCGATGCCGGGAAAACTTCGTCATAGAACTTGCGCACGTCATTGCCGTACGACGCGACGATGCTCGCCGGCATGACCATCGACATGAAAATCACCAGGCTGCTGTAGGTGATCATCAAATGAAACGGCAGCACCAGCACACCCACTGCGTTATGCCCGTCGAGCCAAGAGCGCTGGCCCTTGCGCGGGCGGAAGGTGAAGAAGTCCTTGAAGATTTTCTTGTGGGTGATGATTCCGGTGATCAGCGCGACGAACATCACCATCGCGGCAATCGTCGCCAACCAGCGGCCCCACGGATAGGGCATTTGCAACTGGAAGTGGAATCGATAGAAGAACTCGCCGCCCATGCTGTCGCGACCCTGCACTTCGGCGCCGGTTTGCGCGTCGAGGGTTTTCGACTCGAAACGCCCGCGCTCGCCGGGATTGGCCGGCGCTGGCTGCCAGCGCACGGTCAGGCCGGGATCTCGGGCATCAGGCAAATCGATCAGCCAGCGTGAGGCGCCAGCCGCGTGTTGCTGCAGATAATCCTGGGCCAGCGTCAGGCTCGTCTCGGCACTCACCGATCGTGCGGGGATTTCCGGCTGCATCCAGTGGCTGATCTCATCCTTGAAATAGGCCAGCGTCCCGGTCAGAAAAATCGCGAAAAGCAACCAGCCGAACACCAGTCCGGCCCAGGTGTGCAGCCAGGCCATCGCCTGACGAAAGCCCGCTTTCATGCCAGACCCAATCCGCGTGCCACACCAGAGATGGTGGCCAGAATCACGCTCGGCACCAGCAAACCAACCCAGGCCGACCACGCCGTGCGGCAGGCGAAACACCAGAGCACCGCCACCAGATAGACCAGAAAGGAAATGGTCATGCCGGTCACCACCGCTTCGGCGCGGCTCAACGGCAGCCACAGCGTCAGGGTGACACTGGCCAGCGCCGCAACGAGATAGCCGCCAAACACCGCAGCCAGGACCCGTGAGGTGACGGCCAGGCGATAGGACATGGGGAGTGTGGCGAGTTTGCCTTTCATGTTTCGACCCTGAAACGAAAAACGTCCGGCCGATGAGCCGAACCTACAAGCGAGCAATATTAATGATAAATATTCTCATACGCAAAAGCATCTGATTGCCGGTTGAGCGCTTCGCCCACTACAATGCGAACAGTTCTTGTTCTCTAACGCACACTCTCTACCGCGTCAAGAAAGCGCCCGGAGTCCACCGTTGTCGTCCGCCCATCCCGTCGAATCGCTCTATCAGGCCCATCACGGCTGGCTCACCGGCTGGCTGCGGCGCAAACTCGGCTGCCCGGACAACGCGGCGGATCTGGCGCAGGACACCTTCATCAAAGTGCTGACCGCCCGCGAGCCGCCGGTAATCATCGAGCCGCGCGCCTTTCTGACGACGCTGGCCAAGCGCGTTCTGTTCAATCATTACCGCCGCCAGGATCTGGAGCGCGCCTACCTCGAGACGCTGGCGCAGATGCCGGAAATGGCCGCGCCGTCGGAAGAAGACAAAGCGATCATCCTGCAAACCCTGATGGAACTGGATGAGTTGCTCGACGGTTTACCGCGCCTGGTCAAACGCGCCTTTCTGCTGGCGCAGGTCGATGGCCTGACCTATCCACAGATCGCCGCCGAACTCAGCATTTCCGTGGCCACGGTCAAACGTCATCTGAACAAAGCCGCCATGCGCTGCTACTTCGCCCTATGAACCGCGCGCCGGATTTCTCCGCCCAAGTGGCTGAGCAGGCCGTGCATTGGCTGATGGAAATGCAGCAGGGCACGCTCTCCCCGCGCCAGCAACAGGCCTGGCAACAATGGCTGGAGGCGCACAGCGAACACCGGCGGGCGTGGGAGCATATTCAGCGGGTCAATCAGCGTTTGCGCGGTGTGTCATCGCCACTGGCGCATGCGGCGTTGAACGGAGCGAAGTCCGGCAGCCGTCGTCAGGCGCTGAAACTGCTGCTGATTTTTGGCGCCGGTTCGGCGGTCACCTGGGGCATGCGCGAGCACAATCCGCTGCCGTCGTTGCTCGCTGACTACAGCAGTCCGATCGGACAACGGCGCAAGGTCGCGCTCGGTGGCGGCGATCAGCTGCAACTCAACACGGCCAGTGCTGCGGATGTCGACACTTCGGCGCGACTGGTTCGCTTGCTCGAAGGCGAAATACTCCTGACGGCTGCGCAATCGTTCGAAGTGCGCACGGCCCAAGGGACGCTGAAAACCCAAGGCGCACGCCTCAATGTGCGCCAGTTTGCCGACCGCACGCAGGTTGCGCTGTTTGAGGGCCGGGTCGAACTGAGCGCTAACGGACGCGCACCGATCTGGCTGTCAGTCGCTCGTCAACTGAGTTTCAGTTCGACATCCGTCGGCGAAGCCAAACCGCTGGACGCCAACAGCGGCGCCTGGGCCGACGGCATGCTGGTGGCCGCGCACATGCGCCTCGGTGACTTCCTCGACGAACTCGGCCGCTACCGTCGCGGCCAGCTCAATTGCGACCGGAACGTCGCCGACCTGCTGATCTCCGGGACTTACCCGCTGGACGACAGCGAGCGGATTCTTGATCTGCTGGAAATCAGTTTGCCGGTGAAGGTGAGGCGCTTTACCCGCTACTGGGTGAGCGTCGAAGCGCGGGTTTGAAAAAACTCAAAAATAAATGAGCCGTTTTTCAGATCTGGCGTGACAGAGAAGGAAAGCCCCCCTTGATTCAACCTTCTCAGGATCATCCACCATGCACCCCACCCGCCTCTCGCCACTGGCTCGCAGCCTGCGCAATCTCGTCCTCGGCGCCAGCCTGAGCTTCAGCGCCCTGCCCGTCGCAATGGCTGCCGATGCCAAGGCGTACCACATCGCGCCGTCGTCGCTGGAAAACGCCCTCAACCAGTTTGGCCGTGAAGCAGGCGTGCTGATTTCGTTTGGTTCGCAAGTCACCAGCGGTGTGCAAAGCCGTGGCCTGCAAGGCAGTTACACACCTGAGCAGGGATTGAATGCATTGCTCGAAGGCAGCGGCCTGCAAGCCCGCGCCGAGGGCAACAATGCCTTCAGCCTGCAACCGGTGGTGGATGGCGCGGTGGAACTGGACACCTCGACCGTCGTCGGCGACTGGCTGGGTGACGCCGCGCAAATCAATGTGTTCGAACATCCCGGTGCTCGCGATGTAATCCGCCGCGAGGAATTCGAACGCCAGGGCGCGACGCAGGCGCGTGATGTGCTCAACCGTATTCCCGGCGTCAACGCTCCGGAAAACAACGGCACCGGCAGCCATGACATGGCGCTGAATTTCGGCATTCGCGGTTTGAATCCGCGACTGGCTGCACGCTCGACCGTGCTGATGGACGGCATTCCGGTGCCGTTCGCGCCATACGGTCAGCCACAACTGTCGTTCGCCCCGATCAGCATGGGCAACATGGATGCCGTGGACGTGGTGCGCGGCGGTGGTGCGGTGCGTTACGGCCCGCAGAACGTCGGCGGCGTGGTCAACTTCGTCACCCGGGCGATCCCCGACGAGCCTACGGTCAAGGGCGGCTTCCAGACGGAAACCAGCCCATCGTCAAGCCATGACGGTTTCAAGACCAGCACCAACCTGCTGGCCGGTGGCACCAACGCCAATGGCCTCGGTGGTGCGCTGTTGTACTCCGGCACTCGTGGCGGCGACTGGCGCGAACACAGCGACACCGAGATTGACGACCTGATCCTCAAAGGCAAATACCAGCTCGACGAAGCCAACAGCTTCAACGCCATGGCCCAGTATTACGAAGGCAAGGCTGACATGCCCGGCGGTTTGAACGTTGCCGATTACGACGCCGATCCGTATCAGTCGACGCGGCCGAAAGACCAGTTCTGGGGCCGCCGCACGATGTTCAATTTCGGCTATCGCTATCAGGAAGATCGCCGCGAATTCACCGCCAACACCTTCTTCACCAAGACCCTGCGCAGCGGCTATCTGGATCAGGGCACGTTCCTCTCGCTGTCGCCGCGCGAGTACTGGGTACGCGGTCTGGAAACCCGTTTCGCTCAGGGTTTCGACCTCGGCCCGACCAGCCATGAAGTCGGCGTCGGCTACCGCTACATCAACGAGGCCGGTCACGAATTGCGCTATCGCACGCCGATCAGCAGCAACCAATACCCGACCACCAACAGCCGTAATGATCGTGACACCCGTGGCGGCACTGAGGCCAATGCGTTCTTTGTCGACGACCGCATCGACATCGGCAAATGGACGATCACCCCGGGTGTGCGCTACGAGATGATCGAATCGCAGCAGACCAACAACCTGACCAACGCCAAATACAAAGGCGATTACAACACCGCGTTGCCGGCGTTGAACGTGCTCTATCAACTGACGGACAGCTGGAACCTGTACGCCAACACCGAAGGCTCGTTCGGCAGCGTGCAATACAGCCAGATGCCCAACCGTGTAACCAGCGGCGAAGTGAAACCGGAAAAGGCCCGCACCTGGGAGCTCGGCACGCGCTATGACAACGGCGCGTTGCGCGCGGAGATCGGCGCGTTCCTGATCAACTTCGACAACCAGTACGAAAGCAACCAGACCAACGATTCGGTGATCGCACGAGGCGAAACCCGCCATCAAGGCATCGAGACCAGCGTCAACTACGCACTGGATGACTTGAGCCCGGCGCTGGCCGGTTTCGATGTCTACGCCACTTACGCCTATGTTGACGCGACTATCCGCGAAGACGGACCGAACAAGGGCAATCGCGTACCGTTCTCGTCGAAACACAAAGGCACGATTGGTGTGGGTTACACCGAAGGGCCGTGGAAGCTCAATCTCGACAGCAGCTTCCAGAGCGACCAGTTTGCCGACAACGCCAACACCTCGAAGGAAAGTGCCGATGGCAGCACCGGCAAGATCCCCGGTTACATGCTGTTCAGCAGCCGCGCGGGGTATGACTTCGGCCCGCAGTTGTCGGATCTGAATGTGGCGGTGGGGGTGAAGAACATCTTCAACACGCAGTACTTCACGCGCTCGTTTGATGACAACAACAAGGGCAAGTATGTGGGTGAGCCGCGCACGGTTTATGTGCAGACGTCTGTAGCGTTCTGAAGATTGAAAAGCCCCTCACCCTAGCCCTCTCCCAGAGGGAGAGGGGACTTATCGTGGGATGCTTGCGAGGTACGCCGACCTGAACGTGCTGTGCCGAATCCATAATCGACTCGGTCTTACAGGTCGATGTACCCCGCAAGACACCTCGGTCGGCCCCCTCTCCCTCCGGGAGAGGGCTGGGGTGAGGGTCAGCAGGTCAGCAGGTCAGCAGGTCATGGTCTAAAGTAAAACTTCAAACCAACTTCACAAGGATCGTGAAGCATGCAAACCCGCCCCACCCTCGCCCAATTCGCCCGCCAGTTACGCGCCAAGCAAACCGACTGCGAACACCTGCTCTGGCAAAAAATCCGCTCACGCCAAATCGCCCATCTGAAATTTCGTCGGCAGTTTCCCTGTCCGCCCTATGTGCTGGATTTTTACTGTGCCGAGCTGAAATTGGCGATCGAACTGGACGGCGGCCAGCACGCTGAAACGCAGGGGCTAATTCATGACCAGCGCCGGACGCGCTATCTGAATCAAAAGGGCATTGAAGTCGTGCGTTTCAGTAATCTTGAGGTGATCCAGCAGATGGACGATGTGCTGGAGCAGATCATAAGAATTGCAGCGAATCGAAAAATGCCCTCACCCTAACCCTCTCCCAGAGGGAGAGGGAACTGATTGGGGGATGCTTGAGAAATACACCGACCTGAAAGTACTGCGTCGAATCCATAATCGACTCGGTCTTCCAGGTCGACGTACCTCTTCAGACACCTCGGTCGGCCCCCTCCCGGAGAGAGGGGGCCTGATTGGGGGACGCTTGCGAGATACGCTGATCTGATTCTGCTTCACCGAATCCATAATCGACTCGGTCTTTCAGGTCGACGTACCTCTTCAGACACCTCGGTCGGCCCCCTCTCCCTCCGGGAGAGGGCTGGGGTGAGGGCCTGCTTTCTCATGCCATAACCGAAAACCATCCAACCACACAAACAAAAACGGGCCTGCATTGGCAGGCCCGTTCTCATTGGTTGGCTTATAAAATCAGCGCATCAACTGTTGATCGCTGCCTGTTCGTTCTCCAGAAATTCTTCCTCCAGCAGAGCGTCATTCGCCTTGCTAAATGGCACGATGGCGGCGCGGGGTTTGCCTCGCAGCTTGCCAAACAGGTGCTCCAGTGCATGCTCAAGTTTTTCGGCTGCACCGTCGATCGCCTGTTCCAGCGAATCGGCCTTATGGGTCACGGAAATCGCTTGATGGCCTTTCGGCCGCGCTTCCAGCTGGCAGCGCAAGTCATGGGGACCTGGTTTGTCACCGTTCTCGTCACTCAGGTGGACTTCGACACGGGTCAGGTCTTCTTCATAACGTTCGAGCGTGCTCTCAATGGTTGTACGTACCCACTCCTCCAGTCGTTTACTGCCTTGAATATGGTTATCGCTGTTGACTTGGATTTGCATAGTTCATCCCTTATTTCAGCTAGCTCGTGAGAGGCCTTGAGTTGAATTTCCTGACCTCCTGGTTACAACAATCGGCCCGACTGCCGAACATTTCAACCCCTGAAAAAAGATAAATATTCATTCGCAAAAAAAGCCGGACAACCGAGCAAAGCACTGGTAAGGTCGGGAGTTGGGTCGCTTCGCAACCCGGCAAAATCTGCTCACAATTGCCCGTCATTCAACGGATGCAAGCTGCGAAAAATCCCCGCCTCCTCCACCAGCCAATCATGCACCGCGCGCACACCCGGATGGCTTAAAGCGCCCGGCGCATAGAGCAACACGTAGCGTTTGTGATTGGGCACCGACAGGCCAAACGGCACAATCAACGTCCCCCGCTCCAACTCATCGTTAAGCAAGGTGCGGCGGGCAATCGCCACCCCCATGCCGGCGATCGCCGCTTCGATGGTCAGGTGATTGCGATTGAACGTATGCCCACGCCGTACGTCGGCGCCCTCAAAGCCGATCGCGTTCAAATAGAATTCCCACTCCGCGTATTCATAACTGCCACGCCAGGCGGTGATGTCGTGCAGCAGTGGGAAATGCACCAGATCCGCCGGCCCGTGCAAGGGGGGTCGCCCGCGCAACAGGCTCGGCGCGCACACCGGGAAAATCTGCTCGTCGAGCAAGGCTGTGGATAACAGCCCCGGGTAACTGCCGTCGTTCAAATCGATCGCCAGATCAAAGTCGCCTTCGTGCAACGGCACGCTACTGTCCTCGGCGACCAGCCGAAGCTGAATATCCGGATAGCGCTGTTGCAGGCGTGGCAGACGCGGGGTCAGCCACTTGCTGAGGAACGACGGAATCGAGCGCACGCGCAAAATCCCGCTGATCATCCCGGCGTCCAGTCGACGCAACTCGGCATCGATACTGCCATACGCCTCGTTGACGGTGATCGCCAGCCGCTGCCCCTCCGCACTCAGTTCCACACCACGCGCCCGCCGATGGAACAGACGGAAGCCGAGGCGCTCTTCCAGTTGACGAATCTGCTGACTGACCGCACCCGGGGTGATGTGCAGTTCTTCGGCACAACGGGTGAACGACAGGTGCCGCGCGGCACAGGAAAACACCTGCAGCCAGACATAGGTCTGGGCATGCAATTGACGACTCATCGTTTAGTCCTGCTAAAGGCTTACTTAGGAAGTTTCGTTAGTCACGTAGGACCGAGGTAGGCAGTATCGCCGACATTGCGCTTGTCCTACAAAAAATGGCAGCGATTCCCACTCCATTGCTTGTAAGGGTTTAGCATGGCTATCAGTGTTTTCGATCTATTCAAAGTCGGCATCGGCCCGTCCAGTTCCCACACCGTCGGCCCGATGCGCGCTGCTGCGACCTTCGCTCAGGCGCTGATCGATCAGCATTTGTTGAACGATGTACGCCGTGTCGAAATTCGTTTGTACGGCTCGCTGTCGGCCACTGGCGTCGGCCATGCCACCGACCGCGCTACGGTGATGGGCCTGATGGGCGAATGGCCGGACAGCATCGACCCTTCGACCATCGATCCGCGCATTCAGCAACTGCGTGAAACTGGCCACCTGTCCCTCGCCGGACAAAGGGAAATTGCCTTCAACTGGCAGCGAGATCTCCTGCTGTTGGATGAGAGTCTGCCCTACCACCCGAACGCCATGTCGCTGACAGCCTTTGGCGAAACAGCCGAGCTGTTCGAGCAGACGTACTACTCGGTCGGCGGCGGCTTCATCATCGAAGCAGCGGAAGCCGAGTCCGCAGTCGCCTCCGCCGGTGACGTGGTGTTGCCGTACGATTTTTCCAGCGCCGCCGAACTGCTGGCGCTGTGCAAACAGCACAACCTGCGCGTCTCCGAACTGATGATGGCCAACGAGCGCGCATGGCGCAGCGACGCGGAAATTCGCCAGGGCCTGCTGCACATCTGGTCGGTGATGCGTGAGTGCGTCGAACAAGGCCTGCGCCACGAAGGCATCCTGCCAGGCGGCCTGAACGTGCCGCGTCGTGCAGCGAAACTGCATCGCAGCCTGCTGGAAATCGGCAAGCCGAATGTGATCAGTTCGACGCTGTCGGCAATGGAGTGGGTCAACCTGTTCGCCCTCGCCGTCAACGAAGAAAACGCCGCTGGCGGGCGCATGGTCACTGCGCCGACCAACGGTGCAGCCGGAATCATCCCGGCCGTTCTGCACTACTACATGAAGTTCAATCCGGACGCGTCTGACGATGATGTCGTCGCTTTCTTTCTGGGCGCGGCCGCCGTCGGCATTCTGTGTAAGAAAAATGCCTCGATCTCCGGTGCAGAAGTGGGCTGCCAGGGTGAAGTCGGTTCGGCCTGCGCGATGGCGGCCGCTGGCCTGGCCGACGTGCTCGGCGCCACCCCGGAGCAACTGGAAAACGCCGCCGAAATCGGCCTGGAACATAACCTCGGCCTGACCTGCGATCCGGTCGGTGGCCTCGTACAGGTGCCATGCATCGAGCGCAATGCCATCGCCGCCGTGAAAGCAATCAACGCCACGCAAATGGCCCTGCGCGGCGACGGCAAACACTTCATTTCCCTCGACCGGGTGATCCGCACCATGCGCGATACCGGCGCCGACATGCACGACAAATACAAAGAGACTTCACGGGGCGGCCTGGCCGTGAGCTGGGTGGAATGCTGAGGCGCATTCCCTGACCGCCCCGGCAGGCCGCACAGAGCGGCCTGCCAACCGTGAGCCCGAGCAAAAATAATAACGAGGCGATACCGATGACCGATGTACGTACACCTGCTGCCGAAAATCCCGCTGTAGACCGCACACGCAATGCAGAAACGGCCCACAAGGGCTGGAGCAAATTCGACACCACCTGGATGCTCGGCCTGTACGGCACCGCGATCGGTGCTGGCACCTTGTTCCTGCCGATCAACGCCGGCGTCGGCGGTTTCTGGCCGTTGCTGATTCTCGCCGTACTGGCATTCCCAATGACCTTTTTCGCCCACCGTGGGCTGACCCGTTTCGTGTTGTCCGGACGCTCCGGGGATATCACCGAAGTGGTCGAAGAGCACTTCGGCATCGGTGCCGGCAAACTGATCACACTGCTGTATTTCTTTGCGATCTTCCCGATCCTGCTGGTTTACAGTGTCGCGCTGACCAACACCCTGAGCAGCTTTCTCGAACACCAATTGCACATCGCCCCGCCACCCCGCGCGATCCTCTCGCTGGTGTTGATCCTCGGGTTGATGGCGATTGTGCGTTGTGGGCAAAGCGTCATCGTCAAAGCCATGAGCGTGCTGGTTTATCCCTTTGTTGCCGCGCTGTTACTGCTGGCGCTCAGCCTGATTCCGAACTGGAACGGCGCGTTTTTCGCCAGTGCCCAAGAAGCCATGCCAATGTCCGCCTTCTTCAAGACCCTGTGGCTGGCGATCCCGGTGATGGTGTTTTCGTTCAACCATTCGCCGATCATCTCTGCGTTTGCCGTTGATCAGAAACAACGCTACGGCGCGCAGGCCGAACGCAAGAGCAGCGGCATCCTCGCCATGGCCCACGGCATGATGGTGGTGACGGTGATGTTCTTCTGCTTCAGCTGTGTGTTGGCGTTGTCGCCGGCCGACCTGGCTGCGGCCAAGGCGCAGAACATTTCGATCCTGTCGTACCTGGCCAACCACTTCCAGACCCCGGTCATCGCTTACGCCGCGCCGCTGATTGCGCTGGTGGCCATCACCAAATCCTTCCTCGGCCACTACATCGGTGCTAGCGAAGGCTTTCAAGGCATGATCGTGAAAAGCCTGCGCAGCCGTGGCCGGGTGATGTCGGCGAGCTGGCTGAACCGCGCCACAGCCGTGTTCATGATCCTCAGCTGCTGGGCCGTGGCGACGTTCAACCCAAGCATCCTCGGCATGATCGAAACCCTCGGCGGACCGGTGATTGCGTGTCTGTTGTTCCTGATGCCGATGTACGCCATCCGCCGCGTGCCGGCCTTGCGCCAGTATTCTGGCCAGGTGTCCAACGTGTTTGTGGTGCTGATCGGCCTGATTGCACTGTCAGCGATCATCTACTCGGTTCTGCCCTGAAAACGGGCCATTAAAAAAGGCGAGCCGCGTGGCTCGCCTTTTTTATCCCCGTGTTCATTGTTCGACAATTTTCCCGGCACAGCCCTTGCTATACCCCTGTGGGAGCTGTCGAAGCCTCGTTTCACTCGACAGCTGCGACATGAAGCAACAAATACAGGCCACGGAATGGCCGATGATCCGGTTGGGCGAACCAACCCGATCACGGCCGGTCAACAACTGCACGTTCAATCAGGCGGTGACGCATCATGGACAATCCTTTTCAGATCATTACCGATGCCTTCGCGCCGGACTATCAGATCAACCTGAGCATTCAGGGCCTGGACGGCAGCATCATGCTGACCCTGTCCAACAGCGGCCGGATCGTGGCCAAACGCATGATCAGCGCCGAGCAGCGCAACGACCCCGTGCGCCTAAAGCGCCTGGTGCAAAGCATTCAATTCGGCATTGCCATCGAACAGGGCCACAGTGCCATGGCGATCCTCGAAGCGATGACCAGCGGCGACGGGCTGACCCCGCCACCGCCACGCATCGTCGGCCAGCCCGGACAAGCGGCCGGGCTTTAAAGCTCGCCCTTCTCGACTTCCGGATGCTCGCTGGAACCGGCGCCGAGTTTGCGTTGCGGTTTCTCGATCTTCACCGAGGGAAATTGTGACGAGGCGTAACGCACCACCAGAATCGAGAACGCCAACAGCAGAATGCCGCCGCACAGGTAGATGATGCCCATGTCCGGCGGGTTGTGGTGCGAGACGTTGGAGATCAGCAAACGAGTCAACGCGGTGATTGCCACGTAGATCAGGAAGCGCACCGGCATGTGGTTGGTCTTGAAGTAGATCCCGACCATGGCGCCCAATTCGAGATAAATGAACAGCAGCAGAATGTCATCGATCTTGATATGGCCTTCCTCGAGCATCCCGAGAAACTCCATCACCGCCGCCCACGCCGTCACCGCACCGATGGCGAACAACGCCAGATAGTGGAAGGTCTCGACGAACAGGTTGCCCAGGGACTCGGCCAGTTGATGCACGTTTTGCCGCAGTTTCTCGGCCCAGTTGATTTTCACGATGATGTTCCTTAGCTCGAATGCGAGCGGATGGTGCGTGTTGGACGTGACGGTTTTCTGCACGTAACGGTTTTCATGCAGAAAAGAGGCCACGCCATCATGGCGAGCCGCCGCCAAACCCGCGCCGTGGCGTTTGGTCGCACCTCTTGTGCTTTTGCGCGAACGAGCCTGCTTGCGAATGCTGCAACACGATCCCCTGACAAACCCTGAATCCGGTCTACATTAAAAAGCCACTACCCATGGCGCAGGGATTCGCTTATCCTTTTCGCTGTATATGGATACAGTAGTCGTCAAGACAACTTAATGTGAAGGCATGTGAGGTGGTGAATGGCCGTCGAAGTGGTATACCGCAGCAGCCGAGATCTGGAGCGCTTGTTCATGGATAAAGCCGAAGCTGACCGTCATGACAAAATGCTCGAACTGGCCGAATATCTGGCCGATGTCCTGCAAAAAGCCGTTCCGTCCCTGACTGAACAGCAAGTGGAAGAAGCCGGGATCTACATGGCGAAGAATCGCGATGTGTTCGCCCGGGCGTTCAAGAGCCAGCCGGATGCACTGTCGGAGCTGATCAACGCACCGGCCGAGCCCGTTGAACAAGCTGAGGCGGCAGAACCTGCTGAAGCGCAGGCCAAGCCAGCCAAAGCGGCAAAAGCCGCGAAGTAATCAGCGCCCCTTGAAAGATCGCAGCCTTCGGCAGCTCCTACATTGGAATACGTATTTCCTGTAGGAGCTGCCGAAGGCTGCGATCTTTTGCGTTTCAGCGATACAAAACTTTCTCTGCCAACTCATCCGCCACCCGCGCCGGCGAGCGTTTTTCCGCCTGCGCGTGAGCAAATACTTCAGTCAGCCGCGAACTGATCTTCGACAGATGCGCGGTAATCGTCGGCAATTCCTCACCACGGTGTTTCAGCGAGACGTAAATCAGCCCACCCGCATTGATCACGTAGTCCGGCGCATACAGAATCCCGCGCCGCTCCAGTTGATCGGCGACATCCAGATGCGTCAGTTGATTATTCGCCGAACCCGCCACCGCCGAGCAACGCAGTTGCGTGACGGTGTGGCTGTTCAGTACCCCGCCCAGACCGCACGGCGCGAGGATGTCGCACGGTGTGCTGAGCAGCGCGTCGTTGGCGATCGGGTGAGCGTTGAGTTGCTCCATCGCCAGTTGCACCTTGCCGTGGTCGATATCGCTGACCAGCAGCTCCGCCCCGGCGGCGTGCAGTTGTTCGGCCAGGGCAAAACCGACATTGCCCAAGCCCTGAATGGCGATGCGCAAGCCTTCGAGATTATCGCTGCCCAGCCGGGCCATCGCCGTTGCGCGAATGCCGGCAAACACGCCCATGGCAGCATGCGGTGCCGGGTCGCCGGCTGACGTGGTGCTGGTGACATGCTGGGTCTGTTGGGCGATGCAATCCATGTCCGCGACCGAGGTGCCGCTGTCGATGGCGGTGATGTAGCGGCCATCGAGCTGATCGATGCAGCGGCCAAAGGCTTCGAACAGCGCGCCACGACTTTCCACATGAACCGGACGCACGATCACGGCCACGCCACCGCCCTGCGGCAGCCCCGCCAGCGCAGCCTTGTAACTCATGCCCTGAGCGAGGCGAATGGCGTCCTCGACGGCAGATTCGTCATTGGGGTAGGCAAGATAACGACATCCGCCCAAGGCTGGCCCGAGGCGACTGTTATGGATGGCAATGACCGCCTTCAACCCGGTGATCGGGTCGACGCTAAGGTGCAGCGATTCCAGGCGAGTGCTTTGCATGAGCGCAAACATCGTTGGGCTCCCGAATCACTTCTTGTAGAACGCCAGTATAGGCCTGCGCCTGAAAATTGCTGGAGCGCACCGGAATAAGCGTCCGCGCCGACAACAGCTTTGCGGAATAACCCGACAGCCACACAGCGGGGCACTGGACGAATCTCGCGGACGGGGCTAAAACGAGGCATTCCCCGGAGATTTCGATGAGTGCGCGACAACGTTTTTTCGAATGCCTGCACCGTTCACCGCCTGCGCTGTTCGAAGCTGCGCTGTGGATGGCGGCCGAGCACGAAAAAGCGGTCGATCCCGAGGCACTGTTACAAGAATTCAAAGACCTGCAACAACGTGTCAGCTACGGCTTGCCGATGCTGCCGGTCAGTGAACTGGCGCAGCCCCTGTTGCGCCGTATGACGGATCTGGGCTTTGCCCAAGACGACTTTCTGCCGCTGCGTCCGCAGGCGGCGCTGTTGCACAAAGTGTTACAGACCCGTCGCGGCCAACCGCTGGCACTGGCGCTGATTGCTCTGGAATTGGCGCGTCGCCTGGAGATACCTCTGGTCGGGGTCAACTTCCCCGGGCACTTCCTGTTGCGCGTACCCGGTGCCGACCACTTGCTCGATCCGTGCGGCGGCCGGCGCTTGTACCCCAATGATTGTCGCGAATTGTTGCAGCGCCAGTACGGGCCAAACATGAAGCTGACCGCCGAACACCTGCTGACCGCCAGCCCCCAGCAGATGCTCCAGCGCTTGTCGCGCAACCTGCGCCAGTTGCACCTGACTCACGATGATTTCATCGCCGCGCTGATCGACGCCGAACGCGTGCTCGAACTGGGTGACGCCGGCGCCGCGGATTACTTGGCTCGGGCCAGTCTTTATCAGCGGCTCGACTGCCCGAATGCCGAGCGCTTCGACCTGGAGCGAGCGTTATTGCTGAGTGACGACCCGATTCAGCGCCTGCGCCTGACCGAGCGCCTCGGGCACCTGCCGCCCAATTCCGTCGTTCATTAAAAACAAAAGATCGCAGCCTTCGGCAGCTCCTACATGGGAATACACATTTCAATGTAGGAGCTGCCGAAGGCTGCGATCTTTTGCTCTTCAGGATTTGACAGATATCCCCATTCCAACTGCCGAACTTCCTTCGGTGGGCGAACGCACCTGAATGATCAGCAATGCAGCAATCACCGCCGGGATCGCACAGAAGAAGAAAATCTGCGCCACCGGAATGTGCATCGCCAGCAGCAGGCTGCCAAACAGCGGCCCGAGAATCGAACCAAAACGCCCCACGCCCAACGCCCAACCGGTGCCGGTCGCACGCACATGCGCCGGGTAGAAATTACTGGCAAACGCATTCAGCGTCAGTTGCCCGCCGATGATGCAGAACCCGGCGGCAAAAACACAGGCCACCAGATAACGCGGATTGTCGTGATTAAGCCCAAGCAGAATCGTGCACAGCGCCGCCCCTGCCAACACCGCAGACAACAAACGAACCTTGCGCTTCAAGCGGTCCGCGAACCAGGCCATGCAGATCGCGCCCAAGGTGCCGGCGAAGAGGAACATCGACGTCACCAGATTGGCTTCGTTGAGCTTCAGGCCGCTTTCCAGCAGCAGCGTCGGCAGCCAGCTGATCATGAAATACAACAGAATCAGGCTGACGAAAAACGTCGCCCAGATCAGCAAGGTCGGCCGCGCGTAGCCATTGCGGAACAACTCGACCACCGTCAGTTTGCTGCCCTGCTCGCGCTCGTTCTGTTCGACGCTTGCAACGGGCGGTTGCCAGTCCGGCAGCATGCGCGCAGTAACTTTGCGCAGCCGCGCATACGGCGGTGCATCACGCAGCAGACGTGGCAGGGACTCCGGCAGCATCCACCAGAGAAACGGAAACAGCAGCAACGGCGTGACACCACCGGCGAGGAACACTGCCTGCCAGCCGAACTGATCGATGAACCCGGCGGCGACGAAACCACCCGCCGCGCCACCGAACGAGAAGCCACAGGCCGCCAGCGTCACCATCAAGGTGCGCAAACGCGGTGGCGAGTATTCCGACATCAATGCCATGGCACTGGGCATCGCCCCGCCCATACCGATGCCACAGATGAAGCGCGCGATCATCAGCGTGTTCAGCGAGTCGGCGAAAACCATCAGCACCGTCAGCGTGGCGTAGATCAGTACGCAGGCGAGCAGAATGCGCCGCACGCCAAAGCGGTCGGCCAGCGGCGTGACGGCCAGGGAACCAAGGGTGAGGCCGAGCAGGTTGGCACTGAACACAGGCCCGAATGCAGATTTTTCCAGACCCCAGTCCTGCGCCAGCGCAGGCACCACATAACCGAGCACCTGGGCGTCATAGCCGTCGGTGACCAAGAGCAAGGCGAGCAGGATCAAGAGCAACCACTGATATCGGGACACAGGACGGGCGTCGAGTGCCGCCCGGAAGCTGGCAATCTGGTTATGCATCGCAAGGCACCTGTTTTGTTTTTATGATTTTTGGGTAGTTCAACGCCAAATCTTGTGGGAGCGAGCCTGCTCGCGAATGCGCTGTGTCAGCCAAATGAACGGTGACTGACACTCAGCCTTCGCGAGCAGGCTCGCTCCCACAGGGGAATTACGGGGTATCGGGTTGGTTGGCAGGATGGGCCTTCATGAACGCAGGATGTTCAGCCGCCAGTGCGGCAACCCGATGAATTTTCGGATACGCCTCAAGGCTGACGTTGAAGCGCTCAGCCGCATACAACTGCGGAATCAGGTACACATCCGCCACACACGGCCACTCGCCGAAACAAAAGCCCTCATCGCCAATCAACTGCTCCACCGTCGCCAGCCCTTGGCTGATCCAGTGACTGATCCATTCCACCACCTGCGGCTCGTCATACCCCGACTGGCGCAGGCGATTGAGCACGCTGACGTTGTGCAGCGGATGTACGTCGCAACCGATCACCGCCGCCACACCGCGCACCTGCGCACGGGCGAAAAGATCTTCCGGCAGCAACGGCACCTGTGGATAACGTTCTTCCAGGTACTCGATGATGGCCGGCGACTGAGTCAGCAAACCGCCCTCGTCAGTGCGCAAGGCCGGCACCCGCCCCTGTGGATTGATCGCCAGATACGCTGCCTGCCGATGCTCGCCACCCGGCGGCGCGATCAGATTGACCGGCAACGCCTGATAGTCGAGACCCTTCAGCGCCAGCGCGATCCGCACCCGGTACGACGAGGTCGAACGGTAATAGGTATAGAGATCCATAAGCCGCTCCTGTCAGCGCGCCGCCAGCACTTTGCCGCGGCATTCGCCGAAGCCGATCGAAGCAAAACCGTCACGGGCGCAACGCGCACGCAAGATGATTTCATCGCCGTCCTCGAGGAATTTACGCACCTCGCCAGAGGCCAGTTCGATCGGTTTTTTGCCGCCCTCGGTGATTTCCAGCAGGCTACCGAACTGACCGCTCTCCGGGCCAGACAAGGTGCCCGAACCGAACAGGTCACCGGCCTGCAACTGGCAACCGTTGACGCTGTGGTGAGCGACCATTTGCGCAACGGTCCAGTACATGTAACGGGTGTTGCTCAGGGTCAGACGATGGGCCGGCAGGTTCTGCTCGCGCATGGCTTCGGTGAGCAGTAGAACTTCCAGCTCGATGTCGAAGGCACCGCCATCCTGATCACGTTTATCGAACAGGTAAGGCAGCGGCTGCGGATCACCCTCAGGACGCTTCGGTTGAGCGGTGCGGAATGGCTCCAGCGCTTCGGCTGTGACCACCCACGGCGAGACGCTGGTGATGAAACTCTTCGACAGGAACGGACCCAGTGGCTGGTATTCCCAGGCCTGGATATCGCGCGCCGACCAGTCGTTGAGCAGGCAGAAACCGGCGATGTGTTCAGCCGCATCGCCGATGGCGATCGAATCGCCCATTTCGTTGCCCTGACCGATCCAGATGCCCAGTTCCAACTCGTAGTCCAGGCGTGCGCACGGGCCGAACACAGGCTCGGTCTGACCGGCAGGTAGCGTCTGGCCTTTCGGGCGACGCACGTCGGTACCGGAAGCACGCACGGTGGAGGCGCGACCGTGATAACCGATCGGCACGTGCTTGTAGTTCGGCAGCAGCGGGTTGTCAGGGCGGAACAGTTTGCCGACGTTCTGCGCGTGCTCGATGCCCACATAGAAATCGGTGTAATCGCTGATGCGTGCTGGCAGATGCATCTGGCAATCGGCGGCCAGTGGCAGCAGTTTCGCGCCCTGGGCTTCGATGTTGCCGCGGTGTGTGCTGCCTTCGCTGAACAGTTCCAGCAGACGCGAACGCAGAGCCACACGTGCCTCGCGACCGAGTTCGAAGAACGCGTTCAACTGGCCGCCGTGCATGGCTTCGACCGCACTGCGCGCGACGCCGTCGAACAGCCCGGCTTCCAGCGCGACTTGCAGATCGAAGATGTGGTCGCCAATCGCCACGCCAGCGCGCGGCGCCGCAGCATTGGTGCTGAACACACCGAGCGGCAGGTTCTGCAACGGGAAGTCCGCGTGGCCGTTGGCCGAGGCAACCCAGCTGCGGGTGATGGAAGTCTGCGTCATGGGTTATCTCCGGGTCGGGTCGAACGTGGCGGGCAAAGTGGCCCAGCAGGCGTCATAAGTGGATTGCAGTTGCGGACAGTCGAGGGCGAAGCGGCTTGGGCGCAGCACCTGACTGGTCTCGAACATGAAGGCCATGGTGTTGTCGATCTTCGCCGGTTTGAGCTCGGCGTTGATCGCTTTGGTGCAGGTCTCGCCGTCCGGGCCGTGGGCACTCATGCAGCTGTGCAGCGATGCACCGCCGGGCACAAAGCCTTCGGCCTTGGCGTCGTATTCGCCCTGAATCAGGCCCATGAATTCGTTCATCAGATTGCGGTGGAACCATGGCGGACGGAAGGTGTTCTCGGCGACCATCCAGCGTGGCGGGAAGATCACGAAGTCGAGGTTGGCCAGACCGTGCACGCTGGTCGGCGAGGTCAGCACGGTGAAGATCGACGGGTCCGGGTGATCGAAACTGACCGTGCCGATGGTGTTGAAACGGCGCAGGTCATATTTGTACGGCACGTTATTGCCGTGCCAGGCGACCACGTTCAGCGGTGAGTGATTGAGTTCTGTCGCCCACAACTGACCGAGGAATTTCTGCACCAATGTGGTCGGTTGCTGGAGGTTTTCGTAGGCGGCGACCGGGGTGAGGAAGTCACGCGGATTGGCCAGACCGTTACTGCCGATCGGCCCCAGATCCGGCAGGCGCAGCGGCGCGCCGTGGTTTTCGGCGACGTAACCGCGTGCCTGCGAGTCGAGCAATTCCACACGAAATTTCAGGCCGCGCGGCAGCACGACGATTTCCAGCGGCGCAACGTCCAGCAAGCCGAGCTCAGTGGCAATGCGCAGACGACCGAGCTGCGGCACCAGCAGCAGTTCGCCGTCGGCATTGAAGAACACACGCTCCATCGAACGGTTGGCGACGTAGTTGTAGATGCTGATGCCGGACGGTTTCTCGGCACCGGCATTGGCGGCCATGCTCACCAGACCGTCGATGAAATCGGTCGGTTCGGCTGGAACATCCAGCGGATTCCAACGCAGGCGATTGGGCGTCACTTCGCCCAGCGGGCCGCCGGCCAGTTGCCGCTCCAGTTTGACGAAGGCCGGGTGATTGGCCGACGGCTGGATCCGGTACATCCAGGTGCGCCGCGCTTCACTGCGGGTCATGGTGAACGCGGTGCCGGAAAACAATTCGGTGTAGAGGCCGTACGGGGCTTTTTGCGGGGAGTTCTGGCCGACAGGCAGCGCGCCGGGCAACGCCTCAGAGCTGAATTCGTTGCCGAAACCGGACTGATACGCCAGCACCTGGGCGGTTGAATCGAGGTTCATGGAGCCTCCTGAACAGGGAGTCGGCAGTGGCCCATCGCTCTGGCTCAGAGGTCTCGGCACGCCGGGGTTGTTATTATCGTAATCTGATTACGCATAACGTAATTTGCTCGCTATCCAGCGTCAAGCTATAAAGACGCCCATTCGTTTCGGAACCCGGCCGCACCATGGAAAAAACCAGCGACAGCAACGGCAAACAGAAAGTCCGCTCCGCCGAAGTCGGCACCGACATCCTCAAGGCGCTGGCCGAGTTGTCACCGTCCACTTCGTTGTCGCGTCTGGCAGAACACGTACAGATGCCAGCGAGCAAGGTGCACCGCTATCTGCAAGCGCTGATCGCCTCGGGGTTTGCCGAGCAGAACGCCGCCACCAACCATTACGGCCTCGGCCGTGAAGCGCTGCGCGTCGGCCTCGCCGCACTCAACAGTATGGACGTGCTGAAAGTCGCCGCCCTGCCGTTGTCCGAGCTGCGCGACGAACTCAACGAAACCTGCTTTTTGGCGGTGTGGGGCAATCAGGGCGCGACCGTGGTGCATATCGAACCTGCGGTGCGCGCGGTGACGGTGGTGACGCAACTGGGTTCAGTGTTGCCACTGCTCAGTTCATCCACCGGACTGGTGTTCAGCGCCTACCTGCCCCATCGGGAAACCGATGAGTTGCGCGAGCAGGAAATTGCCGCTGTGGATCATCCGTTGAAGGACGAAAAAACCTACGCAACCCTGTGCGAACAGATCCGCGAACGCGGTCTGCATCATGTGCATGGCCTGCTGATGCCGGGTGTGGATGCGTTGTCCGCCCCCGTGTTCAACGCCGTCGGCCATGTCGCCGCCGTGTTGACCATCGTCGGCCCGGCCTCATTGTTCCACGCCGACGAAAACGGCCCGGCGGCGCAGCGGTTGCTGGCGGCGACGCGGGCCGTGAGTTGGCGAATGGGTTATGAAAGATAAATCCGCGGACTAAGAGCGCTCGAAACGGCTCAACGAACCGTGGTCTTGCTCAATGCGGAGTCAGCACCTTCCATCAGTGACTTGAAGAAACCAAGCAGTTCATCTGTGGGGTCTTCATGGCCGGTGTAATACGTAACGAGTTCGGCGACTGTCCGAGCGTCTTCAAACAAACTGAGGAACGAACGTTGCGCGCGAGTCAGTTCTTTAACCGGTGCGCCCGCCGCCGCTGCCTGACCCAATGTCAGCAGTTCGCTCAATACATCCCGTATATGTCCCAGCGCGGCGGAATAATCACCCCGTCGGTGCGACTGCGAAGCGTCGTAGATGCTTTTCATCATCTGCACAGCCACCACGACAGTGCCCACGGGAGGCACCAGCAGGCTCACGATGTTCGCCGCCTTCAACAGGTTGTCGTAAACAATACCGGCGACAATTTCATTGAGACTGGTGGTGCGTTCGTCGATATCACTCAATACACGGCGCACTCGCTCGTCATGGAAAGTGAACAGATCAGGCAGTAACGAACGCTGCTGCGTGCGAATGTCCGGTTTAGCATCGACGGTTGCGACCAGACTGGCGAAATAGTCGTTGATCACCTTTTGGTCGACCAGCAGTATCCGCTCGCTGTAGTAGCTCCTGAACGGGCCGTATCGGAAACGAATAGAAGGAATGAACTCAGCGATCGGCCGGAAACTGACCATGTCTGGCGCGTCAGGCGTGTAGAGCAAATCGACGAAACCTGAAGACAACTTCAGCCGGAAAATATAAACGCCGCCCACCGTGCGGTCATAGGCAGCCGTCAACCCCAACTTGCCGATATTGAATTTATACAGCCCGACGTCACCTTCGGAGACGCTATCCACAATTGACTGATAGCCGCCGCTTTCTTTCAGATTATCGATAATTCGTTGGATAGCAGTGAAAGACTCTGTCGATAATCTGCCATTGGTATAGTCGGCAAAAGCACTGCAGTACATTTCACAGCGAATTTTTCGGGCGTGTACTGCGCGCTTGAAGGCGTAATCAGGATGAGCCTTGTTCTGATATTGCGCTTTCAGCATCGCGGCATATCTGTCGCCGGGACGGAAAGTTTTCGACAGCGAGGACAGGTCTCGGATATCCAGTTTTTCAACGTCGGGATGGCCATTCACCAAATAGTATTTCGGGCTGAATTTGGTTTCGTAAGCCGGATGCACCGCTTCAAAGGCGAGTCCCTCAAGCAAAACATCGGTAACGCTCTTACGAAAATCTTCGGTTTGCACAATGATATGGTCGGGATTGACCGATACGTTGCTGCCACGCTGACGCAAAGTGTCTTCTATCTGAGCTTTCACCGCGTCATAAGTGAACTGTTCGAATGTCGGAAAACCATTTTCTCGTCCATCAACCGTAGACAGCGCCTTGAGTTCGGTTGTCAGACGCGAGTAGCGCTTGCGGCCTTCGATGCCAAGCGCCCGATAACCTACCGGAGCAATCGCCTTGTGCAGAGCAACTTCGGCTCGGTAAGCGACATTTACATAGTCTGCCAACGGTGCCGCGGGATTCAGGCCAAGATTGACTGGCCGGCTGTCGAGTTCATAGCGGTACTCCAGCTCTGTGCGATCTCTGCCGAGCAACTTGCCTGATTCGTACAGGTAGTCTGGATGGATCATCCGTGCAGCGTATTCACGATCTGATGAGAATGCTGTCTCCAGCCAGCGTAGCGCCGCCCAAACATCGGCAAATTTTATCAGTTCAAATTCCCCGACAGGCGTTTTGACCAACATCAGCGACGGTACATATTCTCTGGTCGAAATCATCAGAACATCTTTCAAGGCTGGTACTTGATAACTGATTTTCAATCCATGAATAGTCACCGCAGGGTCATTGGCCATGGCTCGCGCGATGATATTCGCATCGGTGGAGTCCAGCTTTCCGGAGTGACGAGCAACAAAAACTGCAAACTCCATCTGGCTGAAGAGGTAGTTGCGGTAAGCCTCCTGGTAATCAAGCGAGGGCGAGGATGCCAGGCTGCCGGTAAATGTCAGTCGCAGGTTACGACTCTCCAGCCACTGTTCAAGCGCTACTACCGTCAGCCGACTTCCCTCGGGAGCGCCGATGATAGTCAGCGTCGCTTTATAACCATTGTCATGCAGTCCGAAAACGATAAATTCCGTCAGCGTCCGGGTGTCTTCCTGTTCAACCGTACGTCCGGCAATTTTCAGCGTGTACGAGCTATGGACACTGATCGTTTCTGGATCAAGGTCTTCCCCGAGCGTCCTGTCCGCCCATTCGGCAAACGTACGCACCACATAATCCTTAAACGAAAAGTACGCATCGAAGACAGTTGAATAAGCTGCCTGGTATTCATCCCTGGACTCATCAAGCTCCTTGTATCGCTGTTGAATATCGCTACCGGCGGCATGGAGCCAGAGCGGCCAGTCGGTGCGTTTCAATGCAGCCCAAAGCAGATAGAAGCGGGTGTTGATACCGTAGCGCAGCACGTGCAAGCCTTGATTCTCCTGCAGCGCGGAGGTGAGCGGACTTTCCAGTTGTTCCCGGGCACCGAGCAAGGACGACACGCTTTCCAGCTGGCCTTTGAGATGAGTCTCTACGCAGAAGGCGTAAGGACTTTGTGTGGCTTTCAGGTAGCGGATCTGGTCGCTACCCAAAGACAGCCGCTGCTGTAGTTTGCTGTGCAGCTCGGTATTTTTTTCAAAGAACTCGAAGCCGTTTTCCGGCGTGTGCATAAGATAGGAAGTCGACTCGTTGACCAGCGGCATTTCTGCCTGCGGACGCTCGGCATTGTCCAGAACGAAACAGGGCTGTAGCGACAGAAGGTAATCCTGCGCCGGTTGCAACTTCACTTCAAACACTGCGCGTCCGGCGTCTGCGTCGAGCAGATAGGCAAATCGCTCCCCCAACCAGGCATCAAAATTGTTGGCCATGACCGACAGGGAAAGCTCTGCACTCGTGACCACGGCGTACGCTTCGATGAAAGTCTGCTTGTTCGACAGCGGTGCAGTGTCCGGGCGAAGGGTTTTCGCTGGCGCCGCCCAGAACTTTGTGATCTCGGTTCGCAACGTTTTTTCCAGACCGGCAGAAACAGCAGCGATCAGATCTTCGACAATAAGCGTATTCAGAACCTTGACTTTGAATTGCTCACTGAACGTGTCAGGCAGAAAAAACACACCATCACCGCCCACTATGTAAGCGGGGCTGACGTTGTTATTCAGACAATGCACAGTGACGTCCCAAAGGCTGCCCGAAGGTCGGTTTTCGTTGGCAGGAAAAGCAGGATCCGTATTGACATAGACTTTGTCGATATCGACTGTCTTGCCCAAACGTTTCAATTCACTTTCAAGCATGTTGCGAAGAATATCCAGCACGCTCGGCATCGCGTCGATGACTTTGAACAGGTCTGCTTTTGCCTGGCTTGCCTTGTTCCACTCTTCAGCCCAGGACACTTGCTCGCCCTTCGAGCCGCGCATCAGACTTTTAAATAACTTAACCACAGTACTTCCTTACTTGTTTATCCAGAGCTGCGAGTACAGCCCTGTAGATGGCCGCAAGGTAGTTTCTTTTCAAATCAATATGAAGTCCGAACAATTTACAAAACATGCCAGCAAACAACTAAAAACATTTACACCCACAGAAAACCACAATATCAAACCAGTATTCCCATCAACTTTGCTTTCGCCACAGCCTGAGTCCTGCGCTCCACACCCAACTTTCCGTTAATCCGCCGCGCATGGGTTTTTACTGTATGCAACGAAATAAAAAGTTGTTCGGCAACTTGCTGATTCGAAGCACCTTGAGCAATCAACATCAGCACTTCGCGCTCACGTCGACTGAGGACCGGAACAAGATCATGGCTGTCGCATTGCCAGGCAGGAAACTGCTTGTCAGACACTGTGGCTCTGCGTAACTCCCACTCCCGCATGGCTTGCTGCAATTGGCAGCGTTCCACCAGCATCCCGGCTCGCTGGAAAGCTTGCTGCGCCGCCAACGTGTCACCGCTCGATTCAGCCAACTGGACGAAGGCCAGCAGCAACTCCGTTTCCGCCGTCAACATGCCTCTGGCCTGAGCCTCATTCAACAAACGCTCAAGGCTTGGCAGACAGTTTTCACCCGGATTCAATTGCGTATGCGCGCAGGCCAGCAGGTATTCAATGCGAATAATCAGCTCGAACGTCGCGGGCGGCGCCTGGAGTGCAGAGGGTCCACGGTAGTGCCGTAACAGCCGGCCCAAGGCCTCTTGCACCAATTGCGGTCGGCCCTGCTGCAACCAGAACTGGCTGCTGACCTGAAGCACAACACCGCGATAGACCGTATCGGGAATCTGCCGCTGCTGCATGACCCTTTCGGCCTCGCGCAGGCGTTCGAAAGCGCAGGCATAATCGCCTCGATTGCCGGCCAGTTGAGCCTGCCCCAGGTAGCCATACAAAACCCGTTTGTCTTGACTGCGCAAGCAGTCTTCAAGGCCTCGGCTGAACAGATCCGCAGCCTGCTTTTCAAGCCCCATGCACAGCGCCAGCCGGCCTCGTCGCAGGGCAATCCGGCCCAGCAGCGGCGTGGGTACCAGGGTGCGCTGGCGCAGCAAATGCTCAATGTCCACCAGCAGGTTTTCGGCACGCACAGGCGCGCCTCGCTGCTCGAGCCATTGCGCATGATCAAGCTCGAGCAACCCTTCGAACAACAGGGAGCCGTGCGCGCGTGCCAGGCACAGCGCCTCGCGGTTGCGAGCATGGGCCTGATCGAGTTCACCGCACAGTAATGCCTGCTGCGTGAGCCCCGACAGACACATCAAACGGCCCTGCCAGGCATCATCATTCAGCGCTGACAATGCCTCCTGAAAACAGGCGCGCGCCGGCTCCATTTGCCCTTGCAGGTGACAGAGCCAACCGTGTTGCGCCTGCCAATGTGCCAGCAGTTGCTGCTCCAGGTGCGCCGTCGGTTGTGGCATGAAGCGGGCAAGATGGGCCATGCATTGCGCGGCCTGGTCGAATCGGCCGGCGAACAGCAATGCCCCCGTGACCAGCCTGATCAGTTGCGGTGTCATCAAGGTCAGCTCCCGGCTTTGCTCCTCATGCAAGCGCAACAGCAGGACGACCGTCTGATCTTCCAACAAATCCTCGAAGCTCAAATGCTGCAACAGGCTCACGGCGGTTTCGTATTCTTCGGCCAACAACGCTTGCTCGAACGCCGCTCGCCAATCCTGCGCAACAGTGAACCACTGACAGGCGCGCCGGTGCCACGAACGCGCACACGGCCAGTGCGACTCCTGCATGATTCGCGACAGCGGGCGGAAGACCTGCAGCCAGTCGGCGGACTCCTGCCATGGCTCGATAAAGCAGCCCAGCATCTGCAGATCATGCAGCAACTGTGCGCCTTCACCGGCGCCGAACAAATGCTCGCATAATGCCGCGTTAAACCGTGGCAGGTGGGCCAGAACACGCCACGCCTCGTCCTGCTCGGGTGTCAGATTACTGAAGAGTTCGTGCTGCAGATAATCGAGCAGAGTGTCGACACGCTGTTGCGGCTGCAGGTTTTGCGACCAGTCGCACTTTTGCAGGAGCGCCATGCGCGCACCCGCGCACCAGCCGCCGGTACGCTGGATGATACGGGCGGCGACACGGTCCGCCTGATCTGGCGGCAAATGGCGCAACACCGGTACAACCTCATCGTGAGTCAGCGCCAGGTTGGCGCGCTCGGATTCGTAGAGTTCGTCATCGAGCAACAGGCGCGGCCAGTTGCACTGCGGCCGGCGGCGCGTGCTGATCCACCAGGTGAGCGCCGGGCTGCTGACAGCCAGCAAACGATCCAGCAAAGCATCCAGAGCCGGATCCGGCAGACGACTGTAATCGTCGATGAACAGCGAAGTCGGCCTGGACCAACCTGCCAGTTCCGTCATCAGATGCGTAACGTCAAGGCCTTCGACCAGCCCGAGCGCCCGAGTCAGACGCAGGCAAAACTCCTCGCGGCTGAGCACTGCTCCCGCGAGCGGCAGCCAAATCGCCTCGCAGTCTGCACGCACCTGCAGAAGACATTCGGTGAGCAGAGCGGTTTTGCCACTGCCAGCGGGTGCGCACAACAGCCTGACCCGCGCACTCGATGCCAGCAGAGGTGCACTCAAACGACTGCGAGGCTGATGATATGAAGAAAGTCTTGGCAAAAATCCGGGTCGATCCAGGCACGGGGTCATGGCGGTCATCGGGTGAGCCTTCTTATCATTGTGCGCTCACCCTAGCCCTCTCCTGCGCGCTTGTTGACGAGTATTCAGCACGCTGATTGACGCCCATAAAAAAGGCGACCGTGCGGTCGCCTTTTGCCTTGCCCTTGTAGCAAAAACGTTACCGCACACCCTCTGCGCGCAGGGCCGATGGGGTGTAATCGGCAGCCTTGGCTTCGAAGCCGAACTCGAAACTGTGCTTCTCTTCGTTCTTCATGCCCAAGGCAATGTAGCGACCGGCGATGATGTCGTAGAGCGCTTCCAGCGTGTAGGCCTGGGCCTGGTGATCGTAGTAATACTGAGCGTGGCCTTCGGCGACACGCCACAGTTGCCCGCGACCGTCGTAGTGGTCCGCCAGCGCCACCTGCCAGCTGTCCTCATCGATGTACATGTGACGCTTGGCGTAGATGTGCCGCTCGTTCGGTTTCACCGTGCCGATCACTTCCCACACCCGGTGCAGTTCGTAACGGGTCAGGTCCTGATTGATATGCCCGGCCTTGACGATGTCGTCGTACTTGAGCTTCGGCGAGTCGAGTTTGTAGCTGTTGTACGGGATGTACATTTCCTTCTTGCCGACCAGTTTCCAGTCGTAGCGATCCGGTGCGCCGGAGAACATGTCGAAGTTGTCCGATGTGCGCAGGCCATCGGCGGCGGTACCCGGGCCGTCATAGGCCACTTGCGGCGCCCGGCGTACGCGGCGCTGGCCGGCGTTGTAGATCCATGCCAGACGCGGTTCCTTCACCTGATCGAGGGTTTCATGGACCAGCAGCACGTTACCGGCCAGACGTGCCGGCGCGGTCACCGACTGCTTGAAGAAGGTCAGCACGTTGGCGGCTTTTTCCGGGTCGAGATCCTTCATCAATTGCGGCACGGCGATCTCTTCTTCGAAGCGGATCGGTGTGTAGCTGCCGTTGGTCTGCGGTGTCACCTGGGTGATGATGCGCCGCAGGTTACCGCCGTGATACCGGGTGATGTGGTTCCACAACACCTCCACGCCGTTCTTCGGAATCGGGAAGGCGTAGTAGCGGTTGCCAGTGAAATTGGCCAGGCCGTTACCGTCGTTAATGCTGGTGACATTGAGCGCACTGCGTTTGGCCGACTCATAGATTTCCGCCGGTGCGGCGACCGTGCGGTGGGTCGGGTAGACCGGGATCCTGTAGGTTTCCGGGTAGCGTTTGAACATCGCCACCTGACCGTCGGAGAGCTTGTCCTTGTACTTGTCGACGTTGGCTGCGGTGATGGTGAACAGCGGTTTTTCATTGGCAAACGGGTCGGCGAGAAAGCCTTTGCTGTCCACCGCCCCGGCGTTTTTCGGGATGCCGCCGGTCCATGCCGGGATCGAACCGTCAGCGTTTCCGGCCTTCTCGGCGCCGAGCGGCGTCAGGCTGGTGCCAAGTTTGTTGGCCTCCTCCGCAGATACCGCCGCCATCACATTGGCCGCCAGCAGACTCAGGGCCAGCACACCACATTGCAGAATCATTTTGCGCATTGCATTCATCCTTCTCGGGCAGATCAGAAGTTCACGCCGAAGCTCAGGGCGACGAAGTCACGGTCTTCGAGGACGTTGTAGTCGCCACCGAAAAAGTCGGTGTAACTGAGGCTCGCGGTGTAGGTGTTGCGGTAGTCGGCATCGACGCCGACGCTGATCGCTTTCGCGCCTTCGTTGAACAGGCCGTTGGGGCCATAACCGGCGACGTCATGCGACCACGACAGGTTCGGTTTGAGGTTGATCCCACCAATCACGTTGGCGTAGTCGAGGATCGCCCGGGCGCGGTAGCCCCACGACGTCGAGGTGACAAAACCGTCGGTGTCGCCGCCGAAACCGTATTGGCCGTACACCGAGTCACGGCCATAACGCAGCTTGTCGCGCGACTCCAGACCGCCGACCCGCACCACCGCTGCTTCACCCACCAAGGTCAGGCGTTGAGCGCCCCAGACCTGATCGAAGAAGTGCGTGAGGGTGCTCTGGATCTGCGTAACTTCTTTGCGCCGATAACCCTTGTTATCAGACCCCGGATCGGTGGCGATCGGTGACGCGGCACCGCCGGCAATCGGGTTGAGCAGCGCCAGCGTCAGGTCGTTGGTGTTGACCTGCACCGGAGCGTTGGGCCGGTAGCTGATCTCGCCGGTCCATGCCGTGCCGGTGGGCAATGTAGTGGAAAAACTCGCGCCGTAGAGACGAATGTCCTCCGGGTACTCAAGGTAGTAGCCACCGCGTCCGAGCATCACGCTCTGGGCCAGGCCGGAACCGCTGCCGGGGGCCAGGCCATTGGCGATCCCGACCATGCCCGGCAAGGCAGCCAGTGTCGAAAGACCGGCCGTGGTCGTGCCTACCGTCGGCGTACGGCTGTGGTAGTTCATGAAGTAGAGACCGTACTCAGTGTCGTCACCGAGCCAGCGCAACGCGGTCCCCCATTGCCCGGAGTCACGCGCATCGCGGTCGCCGCCACGGGGAATCACCACCCCCTCACGGGTGACCTGAATGCCCTGACCAAAGGCTTGGGTCAGCGGCACCAACGGCGCGATCGCCGGGTTGCCGACCGTGTAGCCGTTGTTGCAACCGTCCGCCGCCACGTCGACACCGAAGAAGGTGCCGCAGTTGTCGAGAACGGTTTGGTCCCATTCCAGTTGATAGAAACCTTCAACGGTCAGTTGATCGGTCAGGCCTTGGGAGCCAAACAGCATGTTGACCGGAATCAGGCCTTCCTTGATCTCGGCGCCGGGGCGACGAAACGCCGAGACGTCGACCGGGTTGATGCTGTTGATCGAGTTGCCGATAAACGTACTTTCGCCCCAGCTCACCACCTGCTTGCCCGCACGCACAGTGCCCGGCAGGTCGGCGATGGAATAGTTGTGATAGACGAACGCATCGAGAATCTGCGCACCGGAAGACTTCGCACCTTCCTTGCGGCCGCTGTCGCTGATCGGCTTGAACTCGCGGTCTTCGTCTTTCAGCTCGAAGTCGTACCAGTACTTGCCGCGCACGAAGACACCGGTGTCGCCGTACTTGAGTTCGAGGTCGTGAATGCCCTTGAAGATTTTCGAGAAGGTCTCGCCCTTCTTGAAATTCAAACGCCCGTCATCACCGGTCGAGGATTGCCCGGTGCCCCCATTGACCGTGCCGACCAGCGACTTGTCGGCATCGCGCATGCCCCAGCTCGCACCGATCGACAGCGACGAGTCGAAGGTGCCCTCGATTTCGCCAATGTTGAACGCAACTGCTTGCGCCTGGGCGCAGCAACCCAGAGCCACCGCGGCTGCCAGCGCCTGCGGTGTGAAGATGGCGCGCATTGTTGTTTTTGTCATGCGTCTTCCCCGGTGAGTGACAGAAGGCCTCACCCTACTGCCGGACAAGCGCGTCGATAAGCGCACCAAGGAGGTATTCGTGTTGTCGCTCGAAAGAATGAATGGCCTTGCGCGACGGGGCTTTGCGCCGCTCATGGATCGGCTGGATGGCGGATCATCAGTGCCGCGCATGGTGCACATGGGATCACGGGACTGTTACGTGCCCCGCAACAGTGCATGTCCGGAATCGGTATTTTTCCTACGCGTTCAAGACCTTATTCTGAGCGGGCTTTCACGGCACACACCGCGAAGCACGCAGCACTGACCTTTGAGCAACTCAGGCCATTGCTGACAGATTTCAGATGAATCGAAGACTTCGGTTTATCGCCCCGGTGTTCACTGACGTTGATTTGTAGCTCCTTGATCCAACGTCTTACCTTGGCCGCTGCGTTTGCAGCGGCCTTTTTTATGGGCGTTGAAAAAGTATTCCCTACTGCCTGCAAACACTTTCCGAGAACGACGTAGGACCTTTCCTGCGTCGCAGAAGAATTCTCCCTGCTTTGTTATTAGCCTGCGAAAACCCTCTCGAAACAACGCCCTGTTACTTACGGGCTTCTCAGATTTTGTAACCGCAAGTCTGATGTAACTTGAAACACCTCAACCCCTCGCTGGTGACACGGACGTCACTATCGGCCGCGCTGACTTACCAGCGAGTTATCACGCACATTCAAAAGGACATGAATATGCGTACCGACAAACGCTTTTACACTCATAAGATCAGAGAATTCGAAAGGCTTAAAGCCTTGGGATATGGCGACACGGAAATGCCCGATAAAGACTCTTCCGTATGGAACAACGTCCACACTGCAACACTGGAGGATTACAAGCTTAAAGATGATCCAACGTTGTTATATACGCCAGAGGCGCTGGAAGCTGCAAGGCGGCAAGAAGAGCGTGAGTACCAGAAGTTGCTTAAGGAGATGTGGTAATGAATACCATTGAGCAAATTGTGAAAAATGAACCATTGGATGACATCGTCACCGTATTTTCACTGTTCAAACCAAATCCGCACCTGGACATGATGATCAGACAATACAACCGAGATTTGATCAGTAAATATGGAGCCCTAGAGGATGCCTACACTCGACTTATCGCGTCTGGAGTACTGGCACACGGGGATAAAGGCTTAGCTATTAAAGGCCCCAACTGGAAGGCTCCAAAATTTATGGCCGAAAAACGATACGTTTAATGGGTTGTTGGCCGCCAAGCTCGAGCTTGGTGGCCTCATCTCTTTCAGCGCACCTATATTGTTCTTCGGATGCGCCGTTTCTTCGAAATCACTAATCTGCTGCCAATGCTAGGGAGAAATTATTGCTCAGGGTGATTTGTCGCTCCTTGATCAAACGTCTTACCTTGGCCGCTGCGTTTGCAGCGGCCTATTTTATGGGTGCCGTTTTAGCCACCTCACCTGCATCAGCGGGAAGATTCCCCCATTGCTGTAGGAAATCTCCTTGTTTGATCTTCTAATGCCAAGCTATCAAACCGCCCTCCCCACTATTCATACAACTAAACAGTTCATTACTGACGATTGATGCAGATATTTCCGTTCGAAAGCTGATGTAGGTTAATTGCTCCGCAAACCGAAAAATTCGCAGTGAGTAAAACGAATGTTGGAGCAAAGTTTTGTTGAGGGAGCCGAAACAAAAATTGAAGGAAAAGGGTCTGCAGCCAACCTCATCATGATCAAGCGTCTTGACGCCATACTGGAGCGCAAGCTCGAGATGAGCGATACCGATCGACGGTTCTATGCCTATTCACTTCGAATGATGGAGCGATTCAGAGCGATGGGATTCGCCGACGACTACATTCCCAAAAGTAATCCATCCCTTTGGAATAACCTCCATACGGCCACACTTGAAGACTTCAAACTGAGCGACGATGAGTCATTACGCTATACCGACGAGGCCATCGACGCTGCGAAAAAACAGGAGGTGGAAGCATTTGAATGCGTCAGCGGATCCAAGAGTTCGATTGCAAAACTCGAACAAGCTGTCAGGCAAGAAAATCTCAGAGACTTGTTATCAGTTTTGGCTATCGGTTTGGCATTTCCCTCAATCGACACACTGTTCGGGCGTTATCGATTTGAAGTCATCGCGCGCGGTGAATTGTGGAGAGCGTATGAGGAATTATTTCATGAGGGTGTATTGGCTGAGGGCAATGCGGCTGTCGCCATTCCGGGTCCAAACTGGAAAATCCCGGAGTTCATGATTGATAAACGGTACAAGGAATAATGGAACGAGCCTCGCCGCATCGAGAACGCAGCGAGGCTCAAACGTCTTTTAAAGCGAATACTTCTGCAAATTCGCCATCATTTCCTTCAGCGCCTCAATATTGTCCTTCGGATGCGCCGCCCCTTCGAAGTCGCAAATCTGCTGCCAGTGCGCCGCGACATCTTCCGGCGAGAAGCCCACTAGTGGATCAAACCCTGCACCGAGGCTGCGCTCCCAGCGTACCTTGCCCATCCAGCCGCCACCGACCTCAAACAGTCCGGAGGTTTCCTGGCATTGTTCACTGGCCAGATACACCACCAGCGGGCTGACCAGTTCCGGTTTCAGTTGCTCGAACACTTGCGGCGGGATCAGGCCTTCGGTCATGCGCGTGCCGCCAGTCGGCGCAATGGCATTGACGAGGATGTTGTTCTTGCGACCTTCGATGGCCAGGGTGCGGGTCAAACCGTAAAGACCCAGTTTGGCCATGCCGTAGTTGGACTGGCCGAAGTTGCCGTAGATACCTGAAGTTGAGGCTGTGAAGATCACCCGGCCGTAGTTTTGCTCGCGCAGGTGCGGCCAGGCGGCGCGGGTGACTTTGTAGGCGCCTTCGACGTGGACGCGGTAAACCAGATCCCAGTCGGCGTCGTCCATTTTGTGGAAAGTCTTGTCGCGCAGGATCCCGGCGTTGTTGACGACAACGTCGACGCGGCCAAAGGCATCGAGGGCGTTCTGCACCAGTTTGTCGCCGTCGGTGACCGAGTCGTGGTTGGCTTCGGCAATGCCGCCGGCTTCGCGGATTTCTGCCACCACGCGATCGGCGGCGGAGGCGTTGGCGCCTTCACCCTGGGTCGAGCCGCCGAGGTCGTTGACCAGCACTTTGGCACCCTGCCTGGCGAACAACAATGCGTGGGCGCGTCCGAGGCCACCACCGGCTCCGGTGACGATCACGACTTTATCTTCGAAACGCACAGACTCATTCATCGCAGCAACTCCAGCAGGCCAGTATTGAGCCTGAGTGTCAGGCACAGGGCTTTGGGTCACAACGAATACGGCTGAGGCTGAATGGTGCGCGATAAGGTTGGGGGATGATGAGGCCGTCAAAGAAACAAAAGATCAAAAGATCGCAGCCTGCGGCAGCTCCTACATTGGATTTGTGTAGAGGGGCCGCAGGCTGCGATCTTTTGATTTTCAGGAGCAGGCCACTTTGCGCGGCGGCAGCACAAAACGATCGCGAAACGCCAGATAGTGCTTGAGCACCTGCACCGGTGCTTCGGTCTGTGGATAGTGGCCGATGCCCGGCAACAACACCGTGTCGGCGTCGGGGATCAATTCACGGTAACGCTCGACCATGTGCGCCCCGGAAATCGGATCGACTTCGCCATCGATCACCCGCAACGGAATTTCACCGCGCTGCATCGCCGTCACCCAGCGATCACGCTGCACACGGCGTTCGGGAATGTAACTGATCAATTTATGCATGATCCGAGGCCCGCGATTGCTGTCGACCAGGCTCCAGAAATCGTCCAGTTCGCTTTCGCTTGGGCGGGTTTGCGGGCCGAAGATCTGCCGGAAGCTTTTCACCAGAGCGTCGCGAGTGAACGCACGACCGATCATCCAGCCCAGCGGGCTGAGCAGCAATTTTTGCATCAGCACCGGACGATGGGTTTCCGGGAACAATCCGCCGTTGAGAAACACGCAACTGGCGATCTCGATCTTGTCTTCGTAGTGTCGGGCAAGCAGTTCTTGCGCAACACTGTCACCGTAATCGTGCGCCAGCACATGCACGGGTTCCTCGACCTGCAGATGCGCGAGCAAGGCCTGCTGCAAGTCAGCCTGCTCCAGCAGGCTGTAAGTGTGATTGATCGGCTTGGCCGAATCGCCAAAACCAAGCATGTCGCAGGCGATCACCCGATAACGCTGGGCCAGTGGCTGCCACAGGTAATGCCAATCCCAACTGGCGGTCGGAAAACCGTGAATCAGCAACAGCGGCTCACCCTGCCCCGCCGTCCAGTAGCGAATCGGCTGGCCACGAAAGACAAACGTCTGGCTGCGTTTACGCCAGACACACAGAGGAATCTCGGCAAGAGGCATTAGAGTTTATATCCGGGGTCTTGTTTATCGAGTTTGCGCAGCAACGCTGGCCAGGCCAGCGCGCCACCCATGCCTTGAGCACTTTTGGTGACGCCGGCGATCATCGCTTTGGCGCCCGCCAGAATTTGCGGTTCGATGGCGATGAGTTCAGCCCCACCGGTTTGCGCCATGACCTGAATGTCGCAGGCGCGCTGGAAGGTGAACATCATCAGAAAAGTGTCGGCGATGGTGCCACCACAGGTCAGCAGACCGTGGTTGTGCAGCATCAGGAAATTGTTTTCGCCAAGGTCGGCTTGCAGGCGCGCCTTCTCTTCGTGGTTCAGCGCCACGCCTTCGTAGCCGTGATAGGCCAGACTGGAGAGCACGAACAGCGACTGCTGACTGATCGGCAACACACCCTGCTTTTGCGCCGACACCGCGACACCGGAAGCGGTGTGCGTATGCAGCACGCAAACCACATCGTGCCGCACTTCGTGCACGGCGCTGTGGATGGTGTAGCCGGCGGGGTTGATCTCGTAGGGGCTGTCCATGAGTTTGTTGCCGGCCTGATCGACTTTCACCAGGCTCGAGGCGGTGATCTCATGGAACATCAGACCGAACGGGTTGATCAGGAAATCTTCGGTTCCCGGCACTTTGGCGGAAATATGGGTGAAGATCAGATCGTCCCAGCCATGCAAGGCGACCAGACGATAACAAGCGGCGAGATCGACGCGGGTCTGCCATTCCGCGGCGCTGACCTGGTCTTTGACATTAAGGGACGATTGGACGGGGGCTACGCTCACTGTATGCACCTCTGCGTTCTTATTGTTCTGCACGTACGAGCAGTCTAGTCAGGCGCAGAGCATCGCGTAGTTGCATTGCCAGCCAGCTTGATGACTGAACGGGTCAGCCATGCAAACTCCTTGGATCCATGTCAAAGCCACGACGCCAACAAAGGCGCGGCAAACAGGTTGAGCAACCCGGTCAGCACCATCACCAGCCCGGCGACAGAACCTTCTTCACCGCCCACTTCATGGGCCCGGCTGACCCCGGCTCCGTGCGCGCCAACCCCGAACAACGCGCCGCGGGCCAAGGCGCTGCGCAGTGGCAACCACTTCAACAGCACCCCGCCGAGCATTGCGCCGAACACACCGGTGAACATCACGAAGACCGCCGTCAACTCCGGCACGCCGCCGAGGTTTTGTGCCAGCGGCATGGCGAACGGTGTGGTGATCGAGCGTGGCACCAGTGACATCGTCACGGAGCTGTCGAGCGCCAATGCCTTGGCCAATCCGAAGGAAGTACCGATCGATGCCGCACTGCCGGCCACCATGCCCAGCAGCAGTGCCGACCAGTGCCGCATCAATAAGCAACGCTGCTGCCAGATCGGCACGGCGAAGGCGACGGTCACCGGGCCCAGCACCAACATCAGCCAATGGGTATTGCTGGAGTATTCGGCATAAGCGGTGTGCAACGGCACAGCCAGCGCCAGCAACAACGCCGGCACCAGTATCAGCGGCGACAACACGTAGCGTCCGGTGCGCCGATATAACCAGCGACTGAACAAGTACGCCAACAGGGTAAAGGCCAGCCAGAACATCGGCATCCATTCAAGCTTCATGGGAACGCCTCATGCGCACGGCAAGCTCTACGGTGAAAGCCGTCACCAGCATCACCATTAATGTACTGGCGGCGATTACCAACAGGATTCGCCAGCCGTCATTGCGCAGCAGCGCGCCGTAGTCGAGCAGACTCATCAGCGCCGGTATGAAGAACAACAACATTTCGGCCATCAGCAAGCCCGCGCCCAATTGCAGGGCGGCGGGTTTTATCCAGCCGAAGGCAAAAGCCAGCAGCAACAGCGCCATGCCGATCACGCCACCGGGAATCGGCCACGCCAGCCAGGCGCCGAGCTGGCAGCCAAGCAGGTAGAGGCCGAGCAACACGGCGAGTTCGGCGAGAAGACGAGACAGGTGTTTGAGGGTGACAGTGTTCATGTTTTGCTCTCCAGACAGGCACTTATTTTATGAAGTGCCCTGCCATCCCTGAAGCGAATTGTTAGACTCAATGCCATTCCAAAATGGAATCAAGCAATGGAATTCAAACAGCTGCGCAGTTTTGTCGAAGTCATGCATCAGGGCGGTTTCACCCAGGCCGCAAAAACCCTGCACATCAGCCAGTCAGCGGTGAGCAAACAGATCGCACAACTGGAGCAGAGCCTCGGCACGCCATTGCTCGAACGGCTCGGTTCACAGTTACGCCTGACCGCTGCCGGCAGCGTGGTGCTGCAACGGGCCGAGGGCATGCTGCGCTTGCGCAACGAATTGCTCGCGGAACTGGATGATCTGAGTCATCTGGCGCGTGGAGAACTGCGCCTGGGTTTGCCACTGCTGGGAAGCGATGCACTGTTCGCAGAATTGTTTGCCGAATACCGCCGACGCTATCCGAATATCAGCATTCAGTTACTTGAGGGCGGTAGCCGCAACATCGAGCAGGCGGTGCTCAGCGGTGAACTGGAGTTGGGTGGCAGTCTGTTGCCCAAGGATCCGCAATTCGACTGTCAGCCGTTTTGCGATGAGAAACTCGACGCCCTGCTGCCCGTGGATCATCCGCTGGCCGATCGAGGCGAGATTGGTCTGGAGGAGTTGGCCGAGACCCCCTTTCTGCTCTATCAGCGCAGCTTCGTGCTCAACGACCGCTTGCTGCAGGCGTGCCAGCAACTGGGTTTCACACCGAAGGAAGGCGGACGCAGCGGTCAGGCGGATTTCCTTGCGGCGCTGGTGGCCGCCGGGCAAGGCGTGGTGCTGTTGCCCAGCGTGGTGGCTCGCGGGCTAGTGCGGCCAGGCGTGGTGCGCCTGACCTTGCGCGCGCCGGATTATCTGCGTTGGGATATCGCGTTTATCTGGCGGCGCGGCGCCTATCTGTCGAAAGCCGCACAGGCGTGGCTGAGCCTGCTGCGTGAACGGGCAATCAGCCCTTGAGCGCTTCGATCAACTGCGCCAGCCAAGGCTCGGCATCGGTTTCCGGGGTGACGCTTTCGCTGGCGTCGATGCGCAGCATCTCTTGCACTTCACGCACGCCCAGTTCGCCAAACAGTTCACGCATTTGCTCACCACCGCCGCAGAAAGTGTCGCCGTAACTGGCGTCGCCCAAGGCAATCACCGCGCCCGGCAAACCGAGCAATTGCGCTGGCAACTGATCGCGAATCGCCGAATACAGCGGTTGCAGGTTATCGGGCAATTCGCCCATGCCAGTGGTCGAGGTCACTGCGAGCAATGCTTCGGGGCCGAACGCCTGGATGTCGGCGAGGCTGGCGCGCGAGTTGTAGAAGGTTTCAAAGCCCGCGGCTTTCAACAGGTTCTGGGCGTGACGGGCGACTTCTTCGGCGGTGCCATAGACCGAACCGGAGAGGATGGCGACTTTCATCAATCTGATCCTGAAACTGGAAAAAAAGAGCCGCGATAGTAACAGCCTCAAGCGCAAAGCTGCGACTGGATCTCAATTGGCGGTAATGGCCAGTAGACAGCGCCTGCGGTTCTTCTAGAATGCGTGCCACTGACAACTCTGAAAGGATTCAAAGATGATCAACGCCAACCTGCTGCAAATGGTGATCAACGCGTCGAACGACGGGATCGTGGTCGCTGAAAAGGAAGGTGAACAGGACAACATCCTGATTTATGTGAACCCGGCTTTCGAACGTCTGACCGGCTATACCAGCGAGGAGATTCTTTATCAGGACTGCCGGTTTCTGCAGGCCGGTGATCGTGATCAGGAGAGTCTGGCGCTGATTCGCGAAGTCTTGCGCAACAATGGATCGTGCCGGGAAATCCTGCGCAACTATCGCAAGGACGGCACACCGTTCTGGAATGAACTGTCGCTTTCAACGGTGAAAAACGTCGAAGACGGGCAGACCTATTTCGTTGGCGTGCAGAAGGACGTCACGGTTCAGGTCAAGGCGCAACAGCGCGTGATTCAACTGGAAGCTGAAGTCGCTGCCCTCAAAGCAGAATTGGCAGCATTGAAAGCGACAAACGGTCAAAACAAAATCGCGAACTAAGTGTCATTAACTACAATCACCAATGACTTTGTATCTATATCTTTCGAGTTAGCCATGCAGCGCGACGCCCTCCTCACTCAGGATGAGCTGGATTTTATCCAGACCATGCAGCACAACCCGCAACTGAACGTGCGGGATGCGACGTCGAGTCTGCTGGTTAACGGCGGTTCGCAGATCCGTGATTTGCTCACCCGCCTTGCCGCTCACGAGCAAGTGACCATTCAGGCCAACTTCGAAAATCAGCAGATGACTTTCCCGTTGCATCTGGTGGAAGACGAGTTCCACGCTTTGCATCTGCGTCTCGGTGTACCGAGTATTTATGAAGATGGCCCGATGGTGCGGCCATGGCGACTGACTCTCGAAGAGCCGGTTGCCCTGGAAAATGCCAAGGGGCAGCCGGGCACGTTGTGGGTCCACGAGGTTTCGCACAAAGGTGTGCTGCTGGAAGTGCGCAACAAGACCAAGCCACCCAAGCATTTCGCGCTGTGGTTCAGCCCTTCGGGCTACGAGCGGATTTCATTGCGGGGCAATTTCGAACGGGAAACCGAGAGCGGTTTCTACGCCTACGAACTGAGCCAGACCGACACCGATGAAACAGAGCGTCTGCGCCAGTTCATCCTGCAGCAACATCGCCTGACGCATCCCGCCCTTCACACCTGAGTTTCAGGTGTCCAGATTCCCCGCGAGAAACTGCAGCATGCGCTGACGCATGTTCGCGCCTTCATTGCCCAGGCACGCAACTGACGATCCGGCCAGGCTGTCCTGCGCCAGATCTGAAGCGTCGCCCGCCAGCATCAACTGACATTCGAGACTCAACGCCAAGCGGTTCAGACGCCGAGGCAATTCGGCATTGGGGGCGTGATTGGAAAACAGCACGAGTGCATCAGGTTTGATCTTTTCGCACACCAACGTCAGTTCATCGAACGGCTGACCTGTCGTCAGCACCCGAACGCCGGAATTGCTATCACTGAGGAACAACGCCGCCACCAGCAACTCCAGCTCCCGGCATTGCCCGGCCAGTGCGCTGACGATCACCCGACGCGGTTGCGTGCCACGCAGCATGACGATCCGTTGCAACACCCGCGCCCGCAGGAACCCGTCGAAGAACAGCCACTCGCTGGTTTGTCCGAACGCGTCCTGGCGCTGCAACATCTGCAGCCATAACGGCATGAGAATGTCCTGAAATACCACGGACAATGCGTAGGAAGAGAAAATCTGCCCATAGACGCGATCCAGTTGCTGGTCGTCGAACGCACTGACCGCCTGCTGGATCTGCTCCTGCCATTGCAGATAATCGGCCTGCACCAGGTCATCCGGGATGATGTGCGCCAATACTTTCATCGGCTCGGTCTTGGCGAGGATCTTGCCGACTTTGCTCACGGCAACACCGCGATCAATCCAGTCGACGATGCTGCGCACACGCTCGATATCGGTCATCGAATAGAGCCGATGCCCACTTTCAGTGCGTGTTGGTTGAATCAAACCGTAGCGCCGTTCCCACGCGCGCAAGGTCACCGGGTTTACACCTGTCAGGCGTGCGACCTCCCGAATCGGGAACAAATCGGCGCGTTCCAGCGCAACAGAGGCCTGCGTGGCAGGGTTTGCGTCCGTGATCACAGGCATAGGGGCGTTCAACTTCCATGTCGGGTCAATTGGATCCTATTCTAACGCTTATGCCCCGATTGGGTTCAAGTGATGAAATGCGAAGAACGTCGCTGGTTTAATCGTGAAAATCCGGAATAATCCTTGCTTGTTGAAAAGCGTAGGCCTCTACCCCGGTCCTGCGTCAGGCGAAACTCCTACCCGGAGCGACGCAATCGAAATACGGAGATACATAATGTCTACTTCCCCCGTCACGCTGATGGTTGCCCGTCGCGTCGCTGATGGCCGCTATCAAGACTTGATCGCCTGGCTGCGCGAAGGCGAACAACTGGCCACTGATTTCCCCGGTTATCTGGGCTCCGGCGTGCTCGCTCCGCCACCCGGCGATAACGAATTCCAGATCATCTTCCGCTTTGTCGATGAGCAAACGTTGCATGCGTGGGAGCATTCGGTTTCACGTACCGCGTGGCTGAGCCGTGGCAGCGATCTGTTCGCCCACCCCAAAGAGCATCGGGTCAGTGGCATCGAAGGCTGGTTCGGCGCTGCCGGGCAACGTCCTCCACGATGGAAGCAGGCCGTTGCGATCTGGCTGGCGTTCTTTCCGGTGTCACTGCTGTTCAACTTTGTCCTCGGCCCGTTGCTCGCAGAACTGAGCCTGTTGCCGCGGATTTTGATCAGCACCGCGTGCCTGACGCCGTTGATGGTTTACTTCTTTATCCCGCTGTCGACCCGATTGCTGGCGAACTGGCTGAACAGTACGCCGGTGCGACTGCCTGTTTCGGCGGCACCTCAGAAACATTAAAGATCGCAGCCTCGTCGCACTCGACAGCTTCTACAGGACTGCATACAGGCCAAGGTAGGAGCTGCCGCAGGCTGCGATCTTTTCAGGCTCGTCGCTGTTATAGTTTTTACTCCAACCGCGATGCGAGCCGTTCATGCCTGATTCCTCAGCCCCGATCCTCATCACCGGTGCCGGCCAGCGTGTCGGCCTGCATTGTGCGCAGCGGTTGCTCGAAGACGGCCATCGCGTCATCTTCACCTACCGCAGCGAACGCCCGGGTGTGCAAACGCTGCGCGATCTGGGCGCCATTGGCCTGTTCGCCGACTTCTCGAGCGAGGTCGGGATCCTCGCGTTCATCAATGAACTGAAAACCCACACCGACAGCTTGCGCGCCATCGTCCACAACGCCTCCGAGTGGCTGGTCGAAACCCCAGGCTATGAGGCCGAAGCGTTCACGCAGATGTTCAATCTGCACATGCTCGCGCCGTACCTGATCAACCTGCACTGTGGCGAAATGCTGCAACGCTCGACGCCCGCTGACATCGTCCACATCAGCGACGATGTCACACGCAAAGGCAGTAGCAAACACATCGGCTATTGCGCCAGCAAAGCCGGGCTCGACAGCCTGACCCTGTCCTTCGCCGCCCGCTATGCGCCGGCAATCAAGGTCAACGGCATCGCCCCGGCCCTGCTATTGTTCAATCCCGACGACGACGCGGCGTACCGCGCCAAGGCACTGGCCAAGTCCGCGCTGGGCATCGAACCCGGCAGCGAAGTGATCTACCAGAGCCTGCGCTATCTGCTCGACAACCCTTATGTCACCGGTACGACCCTGACCGTCAACGGCGGACGGCACGTCAAGTAAGCCGACTCGCGAGGATGTCCATGACCCGCTCACTGCCCGAGAATTACCGCGAAATCCTCATTGGCCTCGGCGAAGATCCCGACCGTGAAGGATTGCAAGACACCCCTGCGCGCGCGGCCAAGGCCATGCAATACCTGTGTCATGGTTACGAACAGAGCGTTGATGAGATCGTCAACGGCGCGCTGTTTGCCTCGGACAGTGACGAGATGATCATCGTCGCTGACATCGAGTTGTACTCTTTGTGCGAACATCACCTGCTGCCCTTCATCGGCAAGGCCCATGTGGCTTATATTCCGACGGGCAAGGTGCTGGGTCTGTCGAAAATCGCGCGACTGGTGGACATGTTCGCCCGGCGCCTGCAGATTCAGGAAAACCTCACCCGACAAATCGCCGACGCAATGCAACAGGTCACCGATGCCGCCGGCGTCGCGGTCGTCATTGAGGCCAGACACATGTGCATGATGATGCGCGGTGTCGAGAAACAGAATTCGACCATGAACACCTCGGTCATGCTCGGCGCGTTCCGCGAGTCGAGCAACACCCGCCAGGAGTTCCTGCAATTGATTGGACGGAGCAAGTAAATGCCACAACTTCAGCCGGGAATGGCGCGCATCCGGGTCAAGGATCTGCGCTTGCGCACCTTTATCGGGATCAACGAGGACGAAATCCTCAACAAGCAGGATGTGCTGATCAACCTGACCATTCTGTATGCCGCGCAGGAAGCGGTGCGTGACAATGATATCGACCACGCGCTGAATTACCGCACGATCACCAAAGCGATCATCGCCCACGTCGAGGGCAACCGCTTTGCGCTGCTCGAACGCCTGACTCAGGAATTGCTCGATCTGGTGATGAGCAACGGTTCAGTGCTGTATGCCGAAGTCGAAGTCGACAAGCCGCACGCGCTGCGTTTTGCCGAGTCGGTGTCAATCACGCTTGCAGCGAGCCGCTAGCTTCAAGCTTAAAGCGGCAAGCTGTAAACTTCGTATCACCGCCACCCATTTTGCAGCTTGAAGCTCGTCGCTTGAAGCTGTCTCGCAGAGACTCCCATGAACGAGCAACAACGCCTCGAACTCGAAGCCGCCGCCTTCCGCCGGCTGGTCGCCCACCTGGACAGCCGCAAGGACGTGCAGAACATCGACCTGATGAATCTCGCCGGCTTCTGCCGCAATTGCCTGTCGAAGTGGTACAAGGCCGAAGCTGACGAGCGCCAGATCGAGGTCAGCCTCGATGACGCCCGCGAAGTGGTTTACGGCATGCCGTACGCCGAGTGGAAAGCCCAATATCAGCAAGAAGCCAACGCCGAGCAACAAGCCGCGTTCGCCAAAGGAAAAACCCATGAGTGATCTGAACAGCCTGCGCAGCAGCCTGAAGAGCGGCGAGCACGCATTCGCCGACACCCTGACGTTCATCGCCGCCGGTTACGACTACCAGCCGCAGGCCTTCAACAACGGCGGCGTGGAAAACGCCGCCGGGCAGAACGAAGGCTCGTGCAAGACCCTGGGTCTGGCGCTGCTGGAAGGTCTGAGCGATGAAGAAGCGCTGCTGGCGTTTGGCGAGCATTACCGTTCGGTGGTGGCCACGCCTGAGGGCAGTGATCACGGCAATATCCGTGCATTGATCCAGCATGGCCTGGCCGGCGTGAAGTTCACTACCCAATCCCTGACCCGCCGCTGATTCCATAGCCAACCACAATCCCCTGTGGGAGCGAGCCTGCTCGCGAATACGGACTGACATTCAACATTGATGTCGACGGATAAACCGCATTCGCGAGCAGGCTCGCTCCCACATTTGATCTGTGGTGACTGTGATTCTCGGGCACAAAAAAACCGGCCAATGTGGCCGGTTTTTTTATGTCTGCGATTTAGAACGAAGCGTTCTGCAGACCGTCCAGGTAACGCTCGGTGTCCAGTGCCGCCATGCAGCCGGCGCCGGCCGAGGTGATGGCCTGACGGTAAACGTGGTCAGCCACGTCACCGGCAGCGAAGATGCCTTCGACGCTGGTTGCAGTGGCATTACCTTCACGGCCACCGTGCACGACCAGATAGCCGTCTTTGAGGGTCAACTGACCTTCGAACAGCGAGGTGTTCGGGGTGTGGCCGATGGCGATGAACACGCCGTCGACGGTGATTTCGTCGAAGCTGCCGTCGTTATTCTTCAGACGCGCACCGGTCACGCCCATGTTGTCGCCCAGGACTTCGTCAAGGTTGGCGTTCAACTTGAGGATGATCTTGCCTTCGGCCACACGGGCGTTGAGCTTGTCGATCAGGATCTTCTCAGCGCGGAAGGTTTCGCGGCGGTGGATCAGGGTCACGGTGCTGGCGATGTTGGCCAGGTACAGCGCCTCTTCAACAGCGGTGTTGCCGCCGCCAACCACTGCAACAGGCTTGTTGCGGTAGAAGAAGCCGTCGCAGGTGGCGCAGGCGGAAACGCCTTTGCCCATGAACGCTTCCTCCGACGGCAGGCCCAGGTAACGCGCGCTGGCACCAGTGGCGATGATCAGGGCGTCGCAGGTGTAGGTCGCGCTGTCACCGGTCAGGGTGTAAGGCTTGGCAGCGAAATCCACAGCGTTGATGTGATCGAAAACGATCTCGGTTTCAAAACGCTCGGCGTGCTCGCGCATCCGCTCCATCAGGGCTGGACCGGTCAAGCCGTGAACGTCGCCCGGCCAGTTGTCGACTTCGGTGGTAGTGGTCAGTTGACCGCCAGCCTGCATGCCAGTGATCAGCAGTGGCTTGAGGTTGGCGCGGGCCGCGTATACCGCAGCGCTGTAACCGGCAGGGCCGGAACCGAGAATAATCACTCGCGAATGACGGACTTCAGACATGACCTGCTCCTGTTGACCGGGCCGAAAAACGGGCGCGGATCGCCGGACTGCCGGCGGGAATAAAAAAGGACCGTGGAAAACCTTGGGGAAGGCTTGAGCTCGACAGTCCTGTAAAAAGTTGGGTGCAGCGTATCGAGGGGGGCAAGATTAAGGAAATACGGTTTAACAATCCAGCTCATAGGTGGTCTCTATGCCGACACACTGACGAGATGGACGTCTTTGTTACAGTGCATGTCGATCACTCTGCCGCGCTTTCACCACTGGTGCAAAGCCGGTAAGGTCGGCGCGTTTTCCCTTGCTCGGAGCACCTTATGCCCGCCCCTGTTCTGTCCGGCCCGCAATACCTGCGCGAAGGCCTCAAACTGGTCCTCAGCCCCGGCTTGCGCCTGTTCGTGTTGTTGCCGCTGGCGATCAACCTGGTGCTGTTCGTCGGATTGATCTATCTGGCCGGCCACCAGTTCAGCCTGTGGGTCGATACGCTGATGCCATCGCTACCCGAGTGGCTGAGTTTCCTCAGCTACATTCTTTGGCCGTTGTTTGTGGTGCTGGTGGCACTGATGGTGTTTTTCACTTTCACCATGCTGGCCAACGTGATCGCCGCGCCGTTCAATGGCTTTCTCGCGGAAAAAGTCGAAGTGGTGGTACGCGGCACCGATGATTTTCCGGCATTCAGCTGGGGCGAACTGATCGCGATGATCCCGCGCACCCTCGCCCGGGAAATGCGCAAACTCGGCTACTTCCTGCCGCGTGCCATCGGCCTGTTCATTCTCTCGTTCATCCCGGTGGTGAATATCATTGCCGCACCGCTGTGGCTGCTGTTCGGCGTATGGATGATGGCGATCCAGTACATCGACTACCCGGCGGACAACCACAAGCTGGGCTGGAACGAGATGCTCGCCTGGCTGCGGCAGAAGCGCTGGCAGAGCATGAGTTTTGGCGGGATCGTCTATCTGGTACTGCTGATTCCGGTGGTCAACATCCTGATGATGCCAGCAGCTGTGGCCGGGGCGACGCTGTTCTGGGTGCGCGAACGCGGTTCAGAAAACCTCGTGACTCAGCGCTGAGCCACTGACCGATAGCGCGTCACAAATCCATCATCCGAACGTCACAAGCACGACATGGCCTCAGTCGACACTGAGGTCATGACGACAGCTCTACACATCACCCTGATCAGCGAAACCTTCCCACCGGAAATCAACGGGGTGGCCAATACCCTTGGACGCTTGTGCGATGGCTTGCGCGCGCGTGGCCACCAAGTGGAACTGGTGCGCCCGCGTCAGGCCGGTGATCCACAGCGCAGTGAAGATGACGCGCTGCTGTTGTGTCGCGGCTGGCCATTGCCGGGGTATCCGGGGCTGCAATGGGGTCAGTCGTCGATGCACAAGCTGCTGCGACGCTGGAAACGTCAGCGTCCGGACGTGCTGTACATCGCCACGGAAGGGCCGCTCGGTTTGTCGGCGTTACGGGCGGCGCGGCGTTTGGGGATTTCGGTGGTCAGCGGGTTTCACACCAACTTTCAGCAATACACCAGTCAGTATGGCCTCGGTCTGTTGACGCGAATGCTCACGCATTATCTGCGCTGGTTTCACAATCGCTCGGCGATGACGTTGGTGCCGAGCGTCAGCCAGCGGCTGGAATTGGAGCGACGGCATTTCGAGCGCTTGGCGCTGTTGTCGCGTGGCGTGGACAGCCAATTGTTTCACCCGAGCAAACGGCTGAATGCCTTGCGTGAGCAATGGGGCCTATCCGAGCAGGACATTGCGGTGATTCACGTAGGACGCCTCGCGCCGGAGAAGAACCTTGGCCTGCTCAAGCGCTGCTTCGAAAAACTGCGCGACACTTATCCACAGCGCAATCTGAAATTGGTCGTCGTCGGTGACGGGCCGCAGCGGCTGGCGCTGGAAAAGGATGTGCCCGAGGCGATTTTCTGCGGCGCGCAGCGCGGTGAAGCATTAGCGGCGCATTACGCATCCGGCGATGTTTTTCTGTTTCCCAGCCTGACCGAAACCTTCGGCAACGTGGTGCTGGAAGCATTGGCCTCCGGGTTGGGTGTGGTGGCTTACGATCAGGCTGCGGCGGCGCAACATATTCGCCACGGTTACAACGGCGTATTGGCGATGCCCGGAGATGAAGAGGCGTTTTGCGATGCCGCTGCATGGTTACTGGAAGAGGATGAGCGGCTGCGCTGTGTGCGCCTGAATGCGCGGCAGCATGCGAGTCGCCAGGGTTGGCCGGCGGTTATCGAGCAGTTTGAAAAGCACTTGCGCGGGGCTTGTGTGGGGGAGCAGGTGGTGCCGAATGCGCAGACATTGCCTTGAATCTTTGCTGACCTTAGAACAGCTTTCGCGAGCAGCCTCGCTCCCACAGGGGATCCTCGGTGAACACACATTTTGTGAACAGCAGAGAAACCTGTGGGAGCGAGCCTGCTCGCGAAGGGGCCAGTGAAAGCGCCGCTTAAACCAGCGTCATCAACGCCTCACGGCTGAACGGCAAAATATCCTGTTCACGCCCTTCACGAACTTTCTGCGCCCAGTCCGGATCGACCAGCAAAGCGCGCCCCACCGCCACCAGATCGAACTCCTCTTTGTTCAGACGCTCCAGCAGGTTCTCCAGACTGGCCGGTTGCGCGACCTTGTCGGTGTTGACCATGAACTGCAGGAACTCGCCATCCAGGCCAACGCTGCCTACGGTGATGGTCGGTTTGCCAGTCAGTTTGCGCGTCCAGCCGGCCAGGTTCAGCTCGGAACCGTCGAACTCAGGCTCCCAGAAGCGACGCGTCGAGCAGTGGAAAATATCCACGCCAGCATCGGACAGCGGCTGGAGGAATTCACCCAACGCCTCTGGGGTTTGCACCAGACGCGCGGTGTAATCCTGCTGCTTCCACTGCGAGAAACGGAAAATGATCGGGAAGCCTTCGCCGACCGCCGCACGCACCGCTTGAATCAATTCAATGGCGAAACGCGAACGGTTGGCCAGGCTGCCGCCGTATTCATCGGTGCGCTGGTTGCTGCCTTCCCAGAAGAACTGGTCGATCAGGTAACCGTGGGCGCCGTGGATTTCCACGCCGTCCATGCCGATGTTCTGTGCATCCTTGGCCGCTTGGGCGAAAGCCGCGATGACGTCCTGGATGTCTTGTTTAGTCATGCCGTGCACTACGACCTGACCGTCCTTTAGTTTTTCCGACGGGCCGTAACCCGGCACGCTGGCGTCCGGCTCGGTGCCGATGCGGCGCACGCTGCCGACGTGCCACAGTTGCGGAACGATCTTGCCACCTTCGGCGTGAACCGCATCAACGACTTTCTTCCAACCGGCCAATGGCGCGTCACCGAAGAACTGCGGCACGTTCGGATAGCCGTTGGAGGCTATGTGGCCAACGGTGGTGCCTTCGGTGATGATCAGGCCAACACCGGCGGCCGCGCGACGACGGTAGTACTCGATGACTTTCGAATTAGGCACGCCGCCTGGAGAAAACGAGCGAGTCATCGGTGCCATGACCACGCGGGTCGGCAGTTCGAGGGCACCGAGTTGGAACGGTTTGAACAAGGCTTGAACGGGCATCGAAGGGCTCCACAGAGAAGGCTTTATGACGGCGATAATATGGAGACGCGAACCCTTTGAACAGCACTATTGATTTGGGTGATTAAGGATTAAAAGACGCAAAGCAAAAGATCGCAGCCTTCGGCAGCTCCTACACGGGGTTTGAGGCCACCTGTAGGAGCTGCCGAAGGCTGCGATCTTTTGATCTTGCTGTTTCAGCCCAGCGCTTTTTCAATCGCATGAACAATGGTCGGATCATCCGGTGCCGTGCGCGGAGAGAACCGGGCCAGCACCCGGCCGTCCTTGCCGAGCAGAAACTTCTCGAAGTTCCAGGTGATGTCACCGGGAAACTCGGCGCCCTCGCCTGCCAGCAGACGATAGAGCTGGTGACGATCATGACCGTTGACTTCAAGCTTGCTCGACAACGGAAACGTCACGCCATAGTTGAGGCTGCAGAAATCCTTGATCTCTTGTTCGGTACCTGGCTCCTGACCGGCAAACTGGTTGCACGGCAGGCCCAGCACGCTAAAGCCTTTGCCTTTGAATTGCTGATGGAGGTTTTCCAGCGCCGCATACTGTGGCGTCAAGCCGCATTTGGAGGCGACGTTGACCACCAGCACGACTTGGCCCTTGAACGGTGCCAGCGGTAGCTCCTGACCATCCAGGGCTGTCAACTTAAGGTCGTGAAAAGCACTCATGACGAACTCCAAGATTCCCGTGTTCTACTCGAAACAGCCACTTGGCGAGACCACCAAGGACAGCCGCGGACTAAAAAGGCGCCCGCAGGCGCCTCTCCAGTAACTCGAAGCTTAGCGCAGAAAATCAGTGGTGATGGCCACCTTCGCCATGGACGTGGCCATGAGCGACTTCTTCCTGGCTGGCGTCACGGATAGCAACGATCTTCACTTTGAAGTTCAGGCGCTGACCAGCCAGTGGGTGGTTGCCATCAACGGTAACGTCGTCGCCGTCGAGGTCACGGATGGTGACGATTTGCATCTGGCCGTCCGGCGCCGAAGCGTGGAACTGCATGCCGACTTCCAGCTCGTCAACGCCTTCGAACATGCTGCGGCTCAGGGTGCTGACCAGCTCAGCGGCGTATTCACCGTAAGCGTCTTCCGGCTCAACGGAGACTTCCAGCTCGTCACCAACAGCTTTGCCTTCCAGAGCTTTTTCCAGGCCCGGGATGATGTTGCCTGCGCCTTGCAGGTAGACCAGCGGAGCGCCGCCGGCGGAGCTGTCGATGACCTCACCAGCGTCGTTGGTCAGGGTATAGTCGATGGAGACAGCCTTATTGGCGGCGATCAGCATGGGGCGAGACCTTTTGCATAAGAATATAGAAAGGCCAAGTTTAGCGAAGCAATCGCGCGAAAGCGAACACAACCCGGACAAACGGGTTTCGACGATCGCAGGCTTTCATCAGGACGAGGACGGTCACTGGGTCGTCGAGCTTTCCTGCGGCCACACCCAGCACCTGCGCCACCAGCCGCCCTGGCAATCGCGCGCCTGGGTTCTTGATGCGGCGCAACGTATTGAAAAAATAGGCCAACCCTTTGCCTGTGGTTGGTGCGCACAAGGCCCGGTTAACGATAACCTTGGCGACTGAATTTCGGTAGGCGGTCACGTATAGAACGCCACCATTGCCATGCAACTTTAGAGAATTCGCATGCAAACTTTTTTTATCGCGCCCACCGATTTTGGTGTGGGTCTGACCTCCATCAGCCTCGGGCTGGTGCGCACGCTTGAGCGAGCCGGGCTGAAAGTCGGCTTCTTCAAACCGATTGCCCAGCCGCATCCGGGCGACACCGGCCCTGAGCGCTCGACTGAACTGGTGTCGCGCACTCACGGCCTGAAACCGCCGCAACCACTGGGCCTGGCCCACGTTGAGCGGATGCTCGGCGATGGTCAGCTCGATGAACTGCTCGAAGAAATCATCACCCTCTATCAGCAAGCCGCCATCGGCAAAGACGTGCTGGTTGTCGAAGGCATGGTGCCGACCCGCAGCGCCAGTTACGCCGCGCGGGTCAATCTGCACCTGGCCAAGAGTCTGGATGCCGAGGTGATTCTGGTCTCGGCACCGGAAAACGAAGTGCTCGCCGAACTCTCCGGCCGAGTCGAATTGCAGGCGCAATTGTTCGGTGGCCCGAAAGACCCGAAAGTCCTCGGGGTGATCCTCAACAAGGTCAAGACCGACGAGAGCATGGACGCCTTCGCTGCGCGTCTGAAGGAACATTCGCCGTTGCTGCGCAGCGGTGATTTCCGCCTGCTCGGCTGCATTCCCTATCAGCCGGAACTCAACGCGCCGCGTACCCGCGACGTCGCCGACCTGATGGGCGCACAAGTGCTCAATGCCGGTGATTACGAAACCCGGCGCATGACCAAAATCATCATCTGCGCGCGGACCATGCGCAACACCGTCGAACTACTCAAGCCCGGCGTGCTGGTGGTCACCCCGGGCGATCGCGACGACATCATCCTCGCCGTCAGCCTCGCAGCAATCAACGGCGTGCCGCTGGCCGGTCTGCTGCTGACCAGCGACACCCTGCCCGATCCGCGCATCATGGATCTGTGCCGTGGCGCGTTGCAGGCCGGTCTGCCGGTGTTGTCGGTGAGCACCGGCTCCTATGACACCGCCAACCTGCTCAACGGCCTGAACAAGGAAATCCCCATCGACGACCGCGAGCGTGCGGAGATCATCACCGACTTCGTCGCCAGCCATCTCGACGCCAAGTGGCTGCACCAGCGCTGTGGCACACCACGGGAAATGCGCCTGTCGCCGGCGGTGTTCCGTTATCAATTGATTCAGCGCGCACAAGCGGCGAACAAGCGCATCGTCCTGCCCGAAGGCAGCGAGCCGTTCACCGTGCAAGCGGCGGCGATCTGTCAGGAACGCGGGATTGCCCGTTGCGTGTTGCTGGCCAAACCTGCAGACGTCGAAGCGGTCGCCCGCGCCCAAGGCATCGTGCTGCCGCCCGGCCTGGAGATTCTCGATCCGGATCTGATCCGCGAGCGCTACGTCGAGCCGATGGTCGCCCTGCGCAAGACTAAAAGCCTCAACGCGCCAATGGCCGAGCAGCAACTGGAAGACACCGTGGTGATCGGCACCATGATGCTGGCGCTGGATGAAGTCGACGGCCTGGTCTCAGGCGTGATCAACACCACCGCCAACACCATCCGCCCGGCGCTGCAACTGATTAAAACCGCACCGGGCTGCACGCTGGTGTCGTCGGTGTTCTTCATGCTCTTCCCGGAGGAAGTACTGGTTTACGGCGACTGCGTGATGAACCCGCACCCGAGCGCCACCGAGCTGGCCGAGATTGCTCTGCAAAGCGCTGACTCGGCGGCCGCATTCGGCATCACCCCGCGCGTGGCGATGATCAGCTACTCCAGTGGCGAATCGGCCACTGGCGAAGAAGTCGAGAAAGTCCGCGAGGCCACCCTGCTCGCCCACGAACAACAGCACTCGCTGCTGATCGACGGCCCGCTGCAATACGACGCCGCCGCCAACGCCGACGTCGCTCGGCAACTGGCACCGAACAGTCAGGTGGCCGGTCGTGCCACGGTGTTTGTCTTCCCCGATCTGAACACCGGCAACACCACGCACAAAGCCGTACAACGCAGCGCCGATTGCGTCAGCCTCGGGCCGATGCTGCAAGGCTTGCGCAAACCGGTGAATGACTTGCCGCGCGGCGCGCAAGTCGATGACATCGTCTACACCATCGCCCTCACCGCGATTCAAGCCGCCAACCGACCTATGGATGTGTAAATGCTGGATTTTCTACCTGCACCCGTGCGCGGTGTGATCGCCTCGCTGCTGTTGGCACTCAATACGATTCTGCTGTGCTCGTTTCTGTTCTGCGTAGCGCTGATCAAAGTGCTGCCGTTCGACCTTGCCCGACGCGCCTCGCTTTGGCTGATGAGCCATACCCACGAAGCGTGGATCAGCAACAACAAGGGCTGGATGAACCTGGTACGGCGCACGCGCTGGCACATCAGCGGCCTGCAAGGCCTCGACTACCAGCACTCGTACCTGATCACCAGCAACCACCAGAGTTGGGTGGATATTCTGGTGCTGCAATACGTGCTCAACCGCAAGATCCAACCGCTGAAGTTCTTTCTCAAACAGGAACTGATCTGGGTTCCGGTAATCGGTCTGGCGTGGTGGGCGCTGGGCTTTCCGTTCATGAAGCGCTACTCCAAGGCGTATCTGGCCAAGCATCCGGAGAAGAAAGGCAAAGACCTGGAAACTACCCGCAAGACCTGTGCGAAATTTCGCAACAACCCGGTGGGGATTTTCAACTTCGTCGAAGGCACGCGATTTACCGAAGGCAAGCATGCGCAACAGCAATCGCCCTTCAAATATTTGCTCAAGCCCAAGGCTGGCGGGATCGCCTTTGTGCTGGATGCGATGGGCGAGCAACTGGAGTCGATCGTTAACGTGACCATCCACTACCCGGCCGGGCGCCCAGGGTTCTGGGACTTGCTCTGCGGCAATGTGCGCGATGTGGTGGTGCACTTTGAAGAGCTGAAGATTCCTCAGCAATTCATTGGCAAAAACTACGATCAGGACGGCGAGTATCGCCTGCAGTTTCAGGGCTGGATCAACCAGCTGTGGCTGGACAAGGATGCGTTGCTCGAACAGATGCACCGCCAATACCCAAAGAATTAAAGATCAAAAGATCGCAGCCTTCGGCAGCTCCTACATTAGATCGGCGTAGACCCTGTAGGAACTGCCGAAGGCTGCGATCTTTTGACATTCTCAAAGCGACAAAAAAGCCCGCCGATGATCACTCATCGGCGGGCTTTTTCTTGCAGCTAGAAGCTAGAAGCTTGCAGCTGCTTCTGCCTTAGATCGCGCCACGCTTGCGCAGCAGTTCCAGCACTTGCTTGACGCTGTCTTCCAGACTCAGTGTCTGCGTGTCGATCACCAGATCGGCATTCAGCGGCACGTCGTAAGGGAAAGATTCGCCCGGGATGTTGTCGCCAGCGGCGGCATACAGACCTTGCGGATCACGCTCGGCGCACACGGCCGGCGAGGCCTGCACGTAAACGGTCAGCAAGCGATCCTTGCCGATCAGATCCTTGGCCTGCTCGCGACCTTCTGCGCTTGGTGCAACGAACGCAGCCAGGGTCAGCAGACCGGCTTCGTTGAACTGACGCGCTACGTGCGCAGCACGACGCCAGTTCTCGGTGCGGCCGGCGCGATCCTGTGGCAGACCTTTATTGAGATCCTGACGCAGGTTCTGACCATCCAGCACAAACACCGCACGCCCCATGTCGAACAGCTTGCGCTCCACCGCATAGGCCAGCGTCGTCTTGCCCGCGCCAGACAGGCCGCTGAACAGCACGGTAGCCGGTTGCTGGCCGAAGCGCTGAGCACGCTCTTCCGTGGCAACGTGAGCCAGTTTGCCGTGGTGTGAGGCGGTCCCGTGAGCCACGGGCTGAGCGACAATCATGCCAGCGCCGACAGTGCCGTTGGTCAAGCGGTCGATGACGATGAACGCGCCGGTGGTGCGGTTGCTTTCGTAACCGTCGAGGGCAATCGGCGCGTCGAGTGCGATCTTCACCTTGCCGATTTCGTTGAGCTGCAACGCGCTCGCCGGGCCTTCTTCGAGGGTGTTCACATCGACCTTGTTGACGATGCTGGCGATCGAGCCCGGCACGTAACTGGTGGCGCGTTTGATGTCGTATTTCTTGCCCGGCAGCATCGGCTCTTCAGCCATCCACACCAGCATCGCTTCAAAGCTGTCGGTAACCGGCGGCACGTTGTCGGCATGCACCAGCAGGTCGCCACGGGAGATGTCGATTTCGTCTTCCATGGTCAGCGTCACGGCCTGACCTGGACCGGCGTGCTCCAGCTCACCTTCGAAGGTGACGATGGACTTCACGCGGCTGCTCTTGCCCGACGGCAGCACCACGACTTCGTCGCCCTTGTGCACGATGCCGCTGGCCAGGGTACCGGCGAAACCACGGAAGTTCAGGTTCGGACGGTTGACGTACTGCACCGGGAAACGCAGATCGGTGAAGTTGCGATCGCCCGCCACTTCCACGGTCTCGAGAATTTCCATCAGCGACTGGCCGGTGTACCAAGGCGAGCGCTCGGACTTGTTCACCACGTTGTCGCCCTTTAGGGCAGACATCGGCACGAAGTGCATGCTGGTCGGCTTCATCTTCAAGCCTTCGGCGAACTTCAGGTAGTCAGCCTTGATCGACTCGAACACGCCCTCATCGAAGTCCTTCAGGTCCATCTTGTTGATGGCGACGACGATGTGTTTGATCCCCAAAAGGGAGGCGATGAAGCTGTGGCGACGAGTCTGGGTCTGAACGCCGTAACGGGCGTCGACGAGGATGATCGCCAGGTCACAGGTGGACGCACCGGTGGCCATGTTGCGCGTGTACTGCTCATGGCCGGGGGTGTCGGCGATGATGAATTTGCGTTTGGCGGTGGAGAAATAGCGGTAGGCGACATCGATGGTGATGCCCTGCTCGCGCTCGGCCTGCAGACCGTCGACCAGCAATGCCAGGTCGATGTCGTCACCGGTGGTGCCGACTTTCTTCGAGTCGCGGGTGATCGCTTCGAGGTGATCTTCGTAGATCATCTTCGAGTCGTGCAGCAGGCGCCCGATCAGGGTGCTCTTGCCGTCATCGACGTTACCGCAGGTCAAAAAGCGCAGCAGCTCTTTACGTTCGTGCTGGCCCAGGTAGGCGAGGATGTCCTCGCTGATCAAATCAGATACGTGCGACATGACAGCCCCTTAGAAATAGCCTTGACGTTTTTTGTCTTCCATTGAGCCGGCACCATCGTGGTCGATGACACGGCCCTGGCGCTCGGAAGTTCGCGTCAGGAGCATTTCCTGAATGATGTCCGTCAGGCTTTCGGCCTCGGACTCCACCGCGCCCGTCAACGGGTAGCAGCCAAGGGTGCGGAAACGCACTTTCTTTTTGACGATGCGTGCCTTGTCCTCATCGGACAGGTGCTCGAGGATGCGCTCGTCGTCGATCATGATCAGCGTGCCGTTCTTCTCGATCACTTCGCGTTCGGCAGCGAAGTACAGCGGCACAATCGGGATGCCTTCGAGGTAGATGTACTGCCAGATGTCCAGCTCGGTCCAGTTCGACAGAGGGAACACACGGATGGATTCGCCCTTGTTGACCTTGCCGTTGTAGACGTTCCACAGCTCTGGACGCTGGTTTTTCGGGTCCCAGCGGTGCTTGCTGTCGCGGAACGAGTACACGCGCTCTTTGGCGCGGGACTTTTCTTCATCGCGACGGGCGCCGCCAAAGGCTGCGTCGAAACCATGCTTGTCGAGTGCCTGCTTCAGGCCTTCGGTTTTCATGATGTCGGTGTGCTTGGCGCTGCCGTGGGTGAACGGGTTGATGTTCTGCGCCACGCCATCGGGGTTGATGTGGGTGATCAGGTCCAGGCCCAATTCCTCGACCATCTTGTCGCGGAACTTGTACATTTCCTGGAATTTCCAGCGGGTGTCGACGTGCATCACCGGAAACGGCAGTTTGCCCGGGAAGAACGCCTTGCGTGCCAGGTGCAGCATCACGGCGGAGTCTTTACCGATGGAGTACAGCATCACCGGGTTATCGAACTCGGCGGCCACCTCGCGGATGATGTGGATGCTTTCCGCCTCCAGCTGTTTCAGATGCGTCAGTTTGTCGACCATGGCTACTCACGAAAGCTTTCTTATGAACGGCCAGCGGGCCGTGTTCGAGCGGGGAATCCTAGCACAGCGACCTTCTTCTAATCAGGACGCCAGCTAGAACGAAAGGGCATATGAATATGCCCACTCGTTTGGGCGATGCCCCCTGTAGGAGTTGCCGAAGGCTGCGATCTTTTGATCTGGTCTTTTAAAAAACAAGATCAAAAGATCGCAGCCTTCGGCAGCTCCTACACAGGGGAGTGGTGCTCGTCAGATCGGATTCGGGCAATCGATAAAGATGTGTTCGAGGGCGAAGCGCTTCGCCAGATAATCGCCCAATGCCTGTACGCCGTAGCGTTCTGTGGCGTGATGACCGGCGGCGATGAAGCTGATGTCGTTTTCGCGGGAGCTGTGGAAAGTCTGCTCGGAGGCTTCACCGCTCAGGTACAGATCGACACCTGCCGCGACGGCCTGATCGATGTAGCCCTGACCGCCGCCGGTGCACCAGCCAACCCGACGAATCATCGGGCTGCCCTCAATCAATAGCGGCTCGCGGCCCATGACCTCCTGCACCTTGCGGGCGAAATCGCGCGCGGTCATTGGCTCATTCAACGAACCGACCAGGCCGACAATTTTCAGATTGTCCGGATCCAGCGGCCCTTCGACCGTGATGTCGAGTTGGCGAGCAAGCTGCACGTTATTGCCAACATCAGGATGCAGATCCAGTGGCAAATGGTAGGCGAGCAGACTGATGTCGTGCTTGAGCAATGTCTTCAGTCGACGCTGCTTCATGCCGGTGATGCACGGGTTTTCGCCCTTCCAGAAGTAACCGTGATGCACCAGCACCAGATCAGCCTCGGCTTCGACGGCGGCATCGAGCAAGGCCTGACTGGCGGTGACGCCGCTGACGATGCGCATCACTTGCGGCCGGCCTTCGACCTGCAGGCCGTTGGGGCAATAATCGGAAATTTTTGCACTGCTGAGGTAACGGTCGGCTTCTTCGACGAGGGTGCTGAGGGCAACGGCCATGAAAGACTCCTAAATATCCCGTTCAGAGGCACGCGCGGCCTCGTATAATGCGCGACATTATGGGCGGTCTGACCCCGCCTGCAACTTTTCCAGGACGTGCTTAATGCTCAAGGCGCTGCGTTTTTTCGGCTGGCCGTTGTTGGCCGGTGTGCTTATCGCTCTGTTGATTATTCAGCGTTACCCGCAGTGGGTCGGGCTTCCGAGCCTCGACGTCAACCTGCAACAGGCCCCGCAAACCACCAGTGTGCAGCAGGGCCCGGTGTCCTATGCCGATGCGGTGACCATTGCCGCGCCTTCGGTGGTCAACCTCTACACCACCAAAGTCATCAACAAACCGGCGCATCCGCTGTTTGAGGATCCGCAGTTCCGGCGCTTCTTCGGTGACAACTCGCCGAAGCAGAAGCGCATGGAATCGAGCCTCGGCTCCGGCGTGATCATGAGCCCGGAAGGCTACATTCTGACCAACAACCACGTAACCAGCGGCGCCGACCAAATCGTCGTGGCCCTGAAGGATGGCCGTGAAACCCTCGCCCGCGTCATCGGCAGTGACCCGGAAACCGACCTCGCGGTGTTGAAAATCGATCTGAAAACCTTGCCGGCCATCACCGTGGGCCGCTCCGACAGCATTCGCATCGGCGACGTCGCGCTAGCCATCGGCAACCCGTTCGGCGTCGGCCAGACCGTGACCATGGGCATCATCAGCGCCACCGGGCGTAACCAGTTGGGTCTGAACAATTATGAAGACTTCATCCAGACCGACGCGGCGATCAACCCTGGCAACTCCGGCGGTGCGCTGGTCGATGCCAACGGCAACCTCACCGGTATCAACACGGCGATCTTTTCCAAATCCGGCGGCTCGCAGGGCATTGGCTTTGCGATACCGGTGAAGCTGGCAATGGAAGTGATGAAGTCGATCATCGAGCACGGTCAGGTGATTCGCGGCTGGCTGGGCATTGAAGTGCAGCCGCTGACTCAGGAACTGGCTGAGTCGTTCGGCTTGTCCGGGCGTCCGGGGATTGTCGTTGCGGGGATCTTCCGCGATGGCCCGGCGCAGAAGGCCGGCCTGCAACTGGGCGACGTGATTCTGAGCATCGATGGCGAACCGGCCGGTGATGGTCGCAAGTCGATGAACCAGGTCGCGCGGATCAAACCGACCGACAAAGTGACGATTCAGGTGATGCGCAACGGTAAAGAGCTGAAGCTCACCGCTGAAATCGGCCTGCGTCCGCCACCGGCTCCAGTGCAGGAAAAACAAGAGTAAAACTTTTTCCGCGCCAGGTGCGCGGATAAAAGATATTCTCAACAGGCATGTTATATTGTTTCAATCCTGACAATTGGAACAACATAACATGTCGTCTCGAACAAAGGCCTCCCTGCTCGGCCTGAGCCTGGGTTTGCTGGTCGAACCAGCGTTCGCCGAAGAACCCAAGCCGCTCGAACTCGACGCCATCAGCGTCATCTCCGACTACGAGTCTCCCACCGGCCCGGTCAGAGGCTACCGCGCCACACGCTCGGCCAGCGCGACCAAAACCGACACGGCGATTCGCGATATTCCGCAAGCGATCAGCGTGGTACCCGCCAGTGTGCTCAAGGATCTGGGCAGCACCAGCGTCGAACGCGCGCTGGATTTCGCTGGCGGCGTATCCAAGCAAAACAACTTCGGCGGCCTGACGCTCTACGAATACAGCGTGCGTGGATTCACCACGTCGGAGTTCTACAAGGACGGTTTCAGTGCCAATCGCGGCTATCCGAGCACCCCGGACGCGGCCAATATCGAGCGCATCGAAGTGCTCAAAGGCCCGGCCGCCAGCCTCTACGGTCGCGGCGATCCCGGCGGTACGGTGAACATCGTCACCAAAAAACCCCAGCCCGAAGCCTTCACCACCCTGCAAACCAGCGCCGGCAGTTGGGATCGCTATCGCACCGCGCTGGACGTCAACACGCCGCTGGATGAGCAGGGCGACGTGCTGTCGCGGATCAACCTCGCGGTCGAGGACAACCACAGTTTCCGCGATCACGTCGACAGCCAACGCGTGTTCGTTGCGCCCTCAATCAGTTGGCAATTGAACCCGGATACTTCGCTGTTGGTAGAAAGTGAAATCGTCCGTCACAGCTCCACCTTCGATCGCGGCATCGTCGCGCCCAGTAATAAATGGAGCGGTGTTTCGCGCTCGACCTTCCTCGGCGAACCCAACGACGGCAACGTCGATAACCACAACAATCTGCTTCAGGCCACACTGGAACATCACCTCAACGACAGCTGGAAGCTGCGCTTGGCCAGCCATTACAAGGAAGGCAAACTCTGGGGCGACGCCTCGGAACAACGAGCGCTGAACGCCGACGGCCATACGGTTAACCGTCGCTTGCGCGAACGCGATACGAGCTGGCACGACAGCATCACCCAACTGGAACTGCGCGGCCTGTTCGACCTCGGCCCGTGGCAGCATGAACTGCTGATCGGCACCGAGTACGAAAACTTCCGCAAGAACGAGCGTGTCACCACCATTGCCGGTGGCCCTTACGCCATCGACATCTACAAGCCGATCTATGGCCAGCCGAAACCCAACGGCGCGCGCTCGGGTACTGACTTCTTCGAGCACGTCGAAAGTCATGCATTGAACCTGCAGGACCAGATCATCTTCACCGACAAACTACGCGGGATGATCGGCGCGCGTTTCGAGCATTTTGATCAGCACATTGACGACCACAGCCGCAACGCCACCAGCGACCAACGTCACGACGCCCTCACCCAGCGGCTCGGCCTGCTCTATCAATTGACGCCACAAACGGGCCTGTTCGCCAACGCCTCAACCTCGTTCAAACCGAACAACGGCCTCGACGCCGCCGGCAAATCCTTCGATCCGGAGGAAGGCGTCGGTTACGAAGTCGGGATCAAGAACGAGCTGTTCGACGAGCGCCTGAGCAGCACCCTCGCCTTCTTCCACATCGATAAGGAAAACGTCCTCGCCCTCGACCCGGCCACCGACACCAGCCGCGCGATGGGCAAGGCACGCAGTCGCGGTTTCGATCTGCAAGTCAGTGGGCAAGTGACCGACGCCGTGCGGGTGATCGGTGCGTTCGCTTACATCGACGCCGAAGTTACCAAGGGCGACGCGGTGATTCCCACCGGCAGCCGCATCCTTGGCGTGGCCAAACGCAGCGGCAGTCTGCTCGGGGTTTATGAGTTTCAGGATGGCCATTTGCGCGGCTCGGACGTCGGCGCGGCGTTCACCTATGTCGGCGATCGCTCGGGAGAATCCGGCAGCGACTTCGAATTGCCGGCCTATCACACCGTCGACTTGCTGGCGCATTACAAGGCCAGCGACAACGTGACTGTCGGCCTCAATCTGAACAACCTGTTCGACGAAAAATACTACGAGCGCGCCTACAGCAACTACTGGGTCAACCCCGGTGAGCCGCGCAATTTCACCGTCAGCCTGACACTCAACCTGTAAAAGGACGTCACCATGCAATACGGCAAATCCCTTGTGCTCATCGCCGCGCTGTTCGCAGGCCAGGTCTCGGCCCATGGCCTGTGGACTGAGCAACGGCGCGGCAATATCGAAGTGGTCTACGGTCATGGCGCTGAGGACAATGCGTTCAAGGCGCAGAAGATCAGCGGCGCCTGGGCTTACGACGCGAGCGGGAAAATGATCCCGGTCAGCGTCGAGCGCCTGGCCGATCACGCACGACTGAAACCACTGAAGGCCCCCGCAGTGATGGCAGTAGCGCTGAACAATGGCATGTGGTCGCAGACGGCTGACAAAAAGTGGATCAACGAAGGCCGCAGCAAAGTCCCGGGCGCGGTTGAAGCAACGGAGACGTTCAAATACAGCCTGGCGATTTATCAGCCGGGCGCGAAGTTGCCCACGCTGGGTCAGATCAAGCTGCTGATTTTGCCTGAGGTGGATCCGTTGACCGTTGGGCCGGGCAAGTCATTGCCGGTGCGGGTGTTGCTCGATGGCAAACCGGCGGCAGGGGTGAAGTTGATTGGCGACTATCGCAGCGCGCCGAACACGTTGAGCACCGAGACGGACAAGGATGGTCGCGCACAGGTATTGGTGCGTAATGAAGGGTTGAATGTGATTGCGGCGCAGGTTGAGGTGCCGGTGAAGGGCCGCGCTGATGTGGATAGTCGCGGGTTGTTCAGTTCGCTGACATTCCTCGGCGAGCCGCATCACGAATAAAAACTCACCCTCACCCCAGCCCTCTCCCGGAGGGAGAGGGAGCCGACCGAGTTGTCTTACGGGCTGCATCGACCTGAAAGACCGAGTCGATTATGGATTTGGTCAAGGAGGATCAGGTCGCTGCAATTCATTAACATCCCCCAATCGGTCCCCTCTCCCTTTGGGAGAGGGCGCCGACCGAGTTGTCTTACGGGGTGCATCGACCTGAAAGACCGAGTCGATTATGGATTCGGTACAGCACTTTCACGTCGGCGAAACTCTGCAATATCCCCCAGTCAGTCCCCTCTCCCTTTGGGACAGGGAGCCGACCGCGTTGTCTTGCGGGGTGCATCGACCTGAAAGACCGAGTCGATTATGGATTCGGCACAGCACTTTCACGTCGGCGAAACTCTGCAATATCCCCCAGTCAGTCCCCTCTCCCTTTGGGAGAGGGTTAGGGTGAGGGCTTTGCTTTTAGAGGTCGCCAAGCCCATCGATCAGCGCCTGATTCTGCTCCGGCGTACCAATCGAAATCCGCAGGAACTGCGCAATCCGCTCCTGCTTGAAGTGCCGCACAATCACACCCTGCTCACGCAGCTTGGCCGCCAGTCCTGCCGCATCGTGCTGCGGATGCCGGGCGAAGATGAAGTTCGCCGCCGACGGCAACACTTCAAAACCCTTGGCTTGCAACTGCGCAATCACCCACTCACGGCTCTCGATCACCAAGCGGCAGGTCTTGTCGAAATATTCACGATCCTCGAACGCCGCCGCCGCACCGACAATGGCCAGGCGATCCAGCGGATAGGAGTTGAAGCTGTTCTTGATCCGCTCCAGCGCTTCGATCAGATCCGGATGGCCGACCGCCAGCCCCACGCGCAGCCCGGCCAGGGAGCGCGACTTGGACAGGGTCTGTGTCACCAGCAGGTTCGGATAACGGTCCACCAGACTGATCGCGGTTTCGCCGCCGAAGTCGATATACGCCTCGTCGACCACGACCACCGAATCCGGGCTGGCCTTGAGGATCTGCTCGACCGCGTCCAGCGCCAACAGGCAACCGGTGGGTGCGTTCGGATTCGGGAAAATGATCCCGCCGTTCGGCTTGGCATAGTCCGCCGGGTCGATCTGGAACTGCGCGTCCAGCGGCACCGCATCGAACTTGATGCCGTACAAACCGCAGTAAACCGGATAGAAGCTGTAGCTGATGTCCGGGAACAACAACGGCTGATCATGTTGCAGCAAACCGTGGAAGATGTGTGCGAGCACTTCGTCCGAACCGTTGCCCAGGAACACCTGACTGCTCTGCACGCCGTAATACTGGGCGACTGCGGTTTTCAGCAGGTCGCTGTTCGGGTCCGGGTACAGACGCAGGTTGTCATTCAGTTCCACCTGCATCGCCGCCAAGGCTTTTGGCGATGGGCCGTACGGATTTTCGTTGGTATTGAGCTTGACCAGTTTGGTCAGCTTCGGCTGTTCGCCCGGCACATACGGCACCAGATCCTTGACGAACGGGCTCCAGAATTTACTCATCGCTCAGTTCCCCTGCCCTTTTAGAAAGTCTTCGTCTTTGATGCGGTATTCGGCGCTGCGCGCGTGGGCGCTCAGCGATTCGCCACGGGCCAGCACGGATGCCGTTTTACCCAGCTCGGAAGCCCCGGCCTCGGAGCAGAAGATGATCGACGAGCGTTTCTGGAAGTCGTACACGCCCAGCGGCGAGGAGAACCGTGCGGTGCCGGAGGTCGGCAGCACGTGGTTCGGGCCTGCGCAGTAATCGCCCAGCGCCTCGGAAGTGTGGCGGCCCATGAAGATCGCGCCAGCGTGGCGGATCTGCGGCAGCCAGGCTTGCGGGTCAGCGACCGACAGCTCCAAGTGTTCCGGGGCAATACGGTTGGCGACTTCGATCGCTTGCGCCATGTCGCGCACGTGGATCAGTGCACCACGGCCATTGATCGAGGTTTCAATGATGGTCGCGCGGTCCATGGTCGGCAGCAGCTTGTCGATGCTCGCGGCGACCTTGTCGAGGAACTCGGCGTCCGGGCTGACCAGAATCGCCTGCGCGTCTTCGTCGTGCTCGGCTTGCGAGAACAGGTCCATGGCAATCCAGTCCGGATCGGTCTGGCCGTCGCACACCACAAGGATTTCCGAAGGGCCGGCGATCATGTCGATACCGACCTGACCGAACACGTGGCGTTTGGCGGTGGCGACATAGATATTGCCCGGGCCAACCACTTTGTCGACCTGCGGCACGCTTTCGGTGCCATAAGCCAACGCGGCGACCGCTTGCGCGCCACCGATGGTGAACACCCGGTCGACGCCAGCGATGCACGCGGCCGCCAGCACCAGTTCGTTGATTTCACCGCGCGGGGTCGGCACGACCATGACCACTTCGGTCACACCAGCGACCTTGGCCGGAATCGCGTTCATCAGCACCGACGACGGATACGACGCCTTGCCACCCGGTACGTAGAGCCCCGCGCGATCCAGCGGCGTGACCTTCTGGCCGAGCACGGTGCCGTCGGCTTCGGTGTAGCTCCAGGAGTCCTGTTTCTGTTTTTCGTGGTAGCTGCGTACACGAGCTGCGGCTTTTTCCAACGCTTCGCGCTGCTCCACGGTAATGCGGGTCAGGGCCAGTTCCAGACGCTCGCGCGGCAGGATCAGGTCGGCCATCGAGGCGACTTCGAGGCCGTCGAACTTCTGGGTGAACTCGACCAGCGCCGCGTCACCGCGCTCGCGTACAGCCTTGATGATGTCCAGCACGCGCTGATTGACCGAGTCGTCAGACACACTTTCCCAGCTCAGCAGATGATCCAGATGATGCGCGAAATCCGGGTCAGCAGCGTTGAGTCGGCGAATTGCAGTCGGTGCGGTCATAGCGAGAGCCTCATAGGAATGGCAAAAACTCAGGCGCCCTAACTTAGCAGTCGTTTCCGCTTGGGCACCTGAGATTCTGGCTATGAGGCGGATAGACGGGCGCGACTCAGCGTCGCGCAGGTGAATCAGCCGCGGTGTCGCGATTCCACTGCGTTGCGCAGGGTATCGATCAACGCCTGGATTCGGGCGTGTTGCATTTTCATCGAAGCTTTATTGACCACCAGACGCGAGCTGATCGTGGCGATCAGTTCCTGGGGTTCCAGGCCATTGGCGCGCAGGGTGTTGCCGGTGTCGACCACGTCGATGATCTTGTCGGCCAGACCGATCAGCGGCGCCAGTTCCATCGAGCCGTACAGCTTGATGATATCGACCTGACGGCCCTGCTCGGCGTAGTAACGCTTGGCGACGTTGACGAACTTGGTCGCCACGCGCAGACGGCCTTTTGGCTCCGGCGCGCCGATTTTGCCGGCAGTCATCAGCTTGCACTGGGCAATCTGCAGATCCAGAGGCTCGTAGAGACCCTGGCCGGTGTATTCCATCAACACGTCTTTACCGGCAACGCCGAGGTCAGCCGCGCCATGCTCGACGTAAGTCGGCACATCGGTGGCGCGCACGATCAGCAGACGAACGTCGTCCTGGGTCGTGGGAATGATCAGCTTGCGGCTCTTGTCCGGATTCTCGGTCGGCACAATGCCCGCTTCGGCGAGAAGCGGCAGGGTGTCGTCAAGGATGCGGCCCTTGGACAGTGCGATGGTCAACATGGGAAACGTCAGTCCTTATCAAGGTACTCATGTCCGGTCGCAATCGGCGCCGGACACACATCGAGGCGGAAACCGGCTCGACTCAAAACGAATTCAACGGACACGTCCCTGTGTCCCGATGCAGCAATCAGCCCGGAACGCGACGGATCTTGGCGCCCAGCATCTGCAGTTTTTCTTCGATGCACTCGTAACCACGGTCGATGTGGTAGATGCGGTCGATCAGCGTATCGCCTTCGGCAACCAGTGCCGAGATCACCAGGCTTGCCGAAGCACGCAGGTCGGTCGCCATCACTGGCGCGCCCTTGAGGACTTCAGTACCGGTGACGATGGCAGTGTTGCCTTCGACCTGGATCTTGGCGCCCATGCGGTGCAGTTCGTACACGTGCATGAAACGGTTTTCGAAGATCGTCTCGATCACGGCACCAGTGCCTTCGGCAATGGCGTTGAGCGAGATGAACTGGGCCTGCATGTCAGTCGGGAAAGCCGGGTACGGCGCGGTGCGCACGTTGACCGCTTTCGGACGCTTGCCGTGCATGTTCAGCTCGATCCAGTCTTCACCACAGGTGATTTCTGCGCCGGCTTCACGGAGTTTTTCCAGAACGGCTTCAAGGATGGTCGGATCAGTGTCCTTGACCTTGACGCGGCCGCCGGTCACGGCAGCGGCAACCAGGTAGGTGCCGGTTTCGATGCGGTCAGGCATGACCTTATAGAAAGCCGAACCCAGACGCTCGACGCCATCAATGGTGATGGTGTCGGTACCAGCGCCGGAAACCTTGGCGCCCATGGCGTTGAGGAAGTTCGCCAGGTCAACCACTTCAGGTTCACGGGCGGCGTTCTGCAACACGCTGCGACCCTTGGCCAGAGCAGCGGCCATCATGATGTTCTCGGTACCGGTTACGCTGACGGTATCGAAGAAGAAGTGCGCACCGCGCAAGCCACCTTCAGGCGCCTTGGCCTTGATGTAGCCGCCTTCGACGTCGATGACTGCGCCCATGGCTTCGAGGCCACGGATGTGCAGGTCGACCGGACGCGAACCGATCGCGCAACCGCCAGGCAGTGCAACTTCGGCTTCACCGAAACGAGCAACCATCGGGCCCAGTACCAGAATCGACGCACGCATGGTTTTCACCAATTCGTACGGCGCGATCAGGGTCTTGATGGTGCGCGGGTCGATTTCGACGCTGAGTTTCTCGTCGATCACCGGCTCGATGCCCATGCGCCCGAACAGCTCGATCATGGTGGTGATGTCGTGCAGGTGCGGCAGGTTGCCAACGGTCACCGGGCCATCGCACAGCAGCGTGGCAGCCAGGATCGGCAGGGCAGAGTTCTTTGCCCCGGAAATACGGATCTCGCCATCAAGACGAGCGCCACCGGTAATAATCAATTTATCCATAAGAATCTCGACGCCCTTAGGCTCAGGTGCGCTCGGCCCAGGCCGCGCTGCTGAAAAATTTCATAGTGACCGCATGGATGCTGCCATCGGTGATCCATGGGTTCAAATGGGCATAGATCTGCTGCTGACGCTTCACCGGGCTCAACGCCGCCAGTTCATCGCTAATCACGTTCAGCTGGAAATTGCAGCCTTCGCCTTCAACTTCTACCAACGTTCCGGGCAGCTTTCCTTCAAGGAAGCTCTTCACTTCTACGGCCTGCATGCTCAACCTCAATCGGCGCCCTGTGCGCACGGGTCGGACATCATACAAAAAAGCCCCGCGCCTGCGAACCCCGCATTGGCAGGACTCTGACGGGGGGCTTCTTTATTGATGCGGGTTCAGGGTTGCGCCAACAGTTCGGTCAGTTCACTGACCTGAGCAATTTCGCGCATGTCTTCGGGCATCGCGCGGATGCTGACAGCCTTGCCGGCCGCGTTGGCATCGCGCATGAAGCACAGCAGCAACGACAAACCGACGCTGCTGGACTTCTTCACCGCCGAGCAGTCAATCACCAGCGAAGATGCCTTGCTCGATTTGATCAGCGCCTGGCCTTCCTTGCGCAGGTCGGCGCCGGTGCGGTAATCCAGCACTCCGCTGAGCAAAAGCTCGTCGACATCACTCATACGAACTGCGGCCTCATTCATTGCGCTGGCTTCTCGGCAGCTTTGTCCGTGGACTCTTTGGCCTTGGCGACTTCACCGGCCCAATTGTTGATGGTCTTGTCCAGGTCGTTGCCATTGCGCTGCATCGCGTCAGCGAACTGATCGCGGAACAACTTGCCGATGTTGATGCCGTTGATGATCACATTGCGCAGTTTCCACTCGCCACTGATCTTCTCCAGCGTGTACTGCACCGGATAGATCGCGCCGTTGCTACCCTTGACGGTCATGTTGACGCTGGTGCGATCGCCCGATTCGTCCCTGGCAGGATCAACACTGATGCCCTGGTTGTTGTACTCGAGCAAGGCGTTGCCGTAGAACTGGAACAGGCCCTTCTTGAAGTTTTCTTCGAAGGTCTTCATCTGCGCCGGCGTGGCCTTGCGCGAATACTTGACCGTCATGATGCTTTTGGAAATGCCTTCAGCGTCCACCACCGGACCGACGATGGTATCCAACGCCGTGTAGAAACCCTGCGGATCCTGCTTGTACTTCTCTTTGTTGGCAGCCAGGTCGGCAAGCATCCGGTTAGTAGTGTCCTGAACCAGATCATGCGCGGATTGCCCAGGCGCAGCGTTAGCCATCAGAGGCAAGGCCGCGAGCAACACCAACAGGCCACGTCGCAAGGTAGAGATCATTCAAAAGCTCCTCATTTGGCATCTTTGCTAACGGTATTGAGCAGGAATTTACCGATCAGGTCTTCCAGTACCAGTGACGACTGCGTGTCGTGGATGGTTCCGCCATCCTTCAGCGGTTTGTCTTCCCCGCCGACGCTGATACCGATGTACTTCTCGCCCAGCAGACCAGCGGTCAGGATAGACGCAGTGGAGTCGGTCGGCAGATTGTCGACCTTTTTATCCACTTGCAGCGTGACCCGACCGGTGAAGCTGTCGCGATCCAGATCGATCGCCGTGACCTTACCGATGGTCACACCGGCCATGGTCACTTTGGCTCTGACCGTCAAACCGGCGATATTGTCAAAGTAGGCATACAGTTTATAGGTGTCGGTGGTCGATGTCGGAGACAGACCACTGACCCGCAAAGCAAGCAGCAACAAGGCCAGGATCCCTGCCAGCAGGAACAGGCCGACACCGATTTCCAGGGTGCGGTTTTGCATCAGAAATCTCCAAACATCAAAGCAGTCAGAATAAAGTCCAGACCCAGTACCGCCAGCGAGGCGAATACCACGGTCTTGGTGGTGGCGCGACTGATGCCCTCGGAAGTGGGCTCACAGTCATAGCCTTGGAATACGGCAATCCAGGTCACTACAAAGGCAAAAACAATACTTTTGATCACGCCATTGAGCACGTCACTGGTGAAATTCACGCTGTTCTGCATGTTCGCCCAATAAGAGCCTTCATACACACCCAGCCAGTCGACAGCCACCCACGAACCACCCCAGATGCCCACCACACTGAAAATCATCGCCAGCACCGGCAGGGAAATGAAGCCGGCCCACAGGCGCGGGGCAATGATGTACTTGAGCGGATCGACACCGATCATTTCCAGGCTGGAAAGCTGCTCAGTGGACTTCATGTTGCCGATCTCGGCGGTCAGTGCCGAACCGGCACGACCGGCGAACAACAGCGCCGTCACCACCGGACCCAGCTCACGCAGCAAGGTCAGCGCCACCATCTGCCCCACCGCCTGTTCCGAACCGTAGCTCGACAGAATGCTGAAGCCTTGCAGCGCCAGCACCATGCCGATGAAGATCCCGGAAACGACGATGATCACCAGCGACATCACGCCGACCGAATGCAACTGTTTGACCAGCAGACCGAAACCGCCACTGATCCCGCCACGCCCCAGCAAGGCATGAAACAGGAACAGCGTCGCACGACCGAACACCGCAACGGCATCGATCGCCGCCTCGCCGAACCGGCGCACGCGTTCTATTAATGAAATTCTGCGCATCAGCGCTTCCCCAGAAGATCTGCGCGGTAATCCGTCGCTGGAAAATGGTACGGCACCGGGCCATCGGGATCGCCGGTCATGAACTGACGGATACGCGGCTCGTCCGAGTTCATCAACTCGTCCGGCGTACCCTGCCCCAGCACCTGACCGTCACCGACCACATAGATGTAGTCGGCGATGCTCGCGGTTTCGGCCAGATCGTGAGAGACCACGATACTGGTGATCCCCAGCGCATCGTTGAGCAGGCGAATCAGGCGGACCAGCACGCCCATGGCGATCGGGTCCTGCCCGACGAACGGTTCGTCGTACATAAGGATCTGCGGATCGAGCGCAATCGCCCGCGCCAGTGCGACGCGGCGCTTCATGCCGCCGGACAGTTCATCCGGCATCAAGTCGATGGCGCCGCGCAGACCGACCGCCTGCAATTTGAGCAGGACGATGTCGCGGATCATTTCTTCCGGCAAATCGGTATGAACACGCAGGGGGAAAGCCACGTTCTCGAATACATCGAGATCGGTGAACAGCGCGCCGCTTTGAAACAGCACACCCATGTGCTTTCGCGCATCGAACAGATCGCTGCGCGAAAGCGCAGGCAGGTTCTGGCCGTTGACCCAGACTTCGCCGCTGGCAGGGCGCAGTTGTGCGCCCATCAATCGCAGCAGCGTGGTCTTGCCACACCCGGAAGGCCCCATGATGCCGGTGACCTTGCCGCGCGGTATGCGAATATCGACGTTATTGAAAATGCTGCGCGCACCGCGCTTGAAGGAGACTCCCTTCAGCTCGACCGCGTAGGCGTTATCGGCACTCATCTAAACTCCTTGCGATGCAGCCTCTCACTCGGACGCCTGTCTTTACTTGAAAAGTACGTACATCCCGGGCAGGCCGAACTGGCGGCGAACTATATCACTGCAAAGGTGAAGCGCCCAAGGCTTGTACCAGTCTGTGTTCGGCGATATGACAGGTGCGCAGGCTCGTTTCCCGGGTTTTGGTAACGAGTAATGACAAAGCACGACGAACTTGCGTGAGGCTTTGCAACATAACCGCTATAATCGCCGCCTTTTCATCGGGCTATACGATTTCTGACATGAGCCAATCCAGCGACCTGATTCAATCGGCACAACGCACCATCCAACTCGAAGTGGAGGCCGTACAAGGCTTGTTGCCCCATATCGATGCCGATTTCGTACGCGCTTGCGAGATGATTCTGGCCAGTAAAGGCCGTGTAGTCGTGGTCGGCATGGGCAAGTCCGGGCACATCGGCAACAAGATTGCCGCCACCCTGGCCAGCACCGGTACTCCTGCTTTCTTTGTCCACCCGGCCGAAGCCAGCCATGGCGACATGGGCATGATCACTCGTGACGATGTGATCCTCGCTCTGTCGAACTCCGGCTCGACCAATGAAATCGTAACCCTGCTGCCGCTGATCAAACGCCTGGGCATCCAGTTGATCAGCGTCACCGGCAACCCGCAATCGCCGCTGGCCAAGGCTGCCGAGGTCAATCTCAATGTTCACGTCGAGCATGAAGCCTGCCCGCTGAACCTGGCGCCGACGTCCTCGACCACCGCTGCGCTGGTCATGGGTGACGCGCTGGCCGTCGCCTTGCTGGAAGCACGCGGCTTCACCGCCGAAGATTTCGCTTTCTCGCACCCGGGTGGCGCCCTCGGCCGTCGCCTGCTGCTGAAAGTGGAAAACGTCATGCACGCTGGGCAGGAGTTGCCGCAAGTCCAGCGCGGCACGCTGCTCAAGGACGCATTGATGGAAATGACCCGTAAAGGTCTGGGCATGACCGTCATCCTCGAAACTGACGGTAAACTGGCCGGGATCTTCACTGACGGCGACTTGCGTCGCACACTGGATCGCAGCATCGACATTCGCAGCGCCACCATCGACCAGGTAATGACGGCCCACGGCAAGACCGCACGGCCCGAGATGCTGGCCGCCGAAGCCCTGAAAATCATGGAAGATCACCGAATCAACGCACTGGTCGTCGTAGACGAAGAAGATCGCCCGGTCGGCGCCTTCAACCTCTCCGATCTGCTGCGCGCAGGAGTCATGTAATGAACAACGATCTGCTGCAACGCGGCAAAGCGATCAAACTGGCGGTTTTCGACGTCGACGGTGTCCTCACTGACGGGCGTCTGTACTTCCTTGAAGACGGCAGCGAATTCAAGACCTTCAACACGCTCGACGGCCAAGGTATCAAAATGCTGATGAATGCCGGCGTGCAGACCGCTATCATCAGCGGTCGCAAGACCCCGGTGGTCGAGCGTCGCGCGAAAAACCTGGGGATTCCCCACCTGTTTCAGGGCCGTGAAGACAAACTGGTCGTTCTCGACGGCCTGCTTGAGCAACTGGGTCTAAGTTATGAAGAGGTCGCCTATCTCGGTGACGACCTGCCCGACCTTCCGGTAATCCGCCGGGTGGGCCTGGGCATGGCCGTGGCCAACGCTGCCGATTTCGTCCGCGAGCACGCCCATGGCGTCACCCGCGCCCGTGGTGGCGAAGGTGCCGCCCGCGAATTCTGCGAATTGATACTGCGCGCCCAGGGCCGCCTCGATGCGGCCAACGCCGCGTACCTGTGAGCCAAACCATGTTCAGCAAAAAATTTCGCAACTTCCTGCTGTTCGGCTGCATCGCCGCTATATTTGCCGCGGTGGGCTACTGGAACATCAGCCCGGAACGTTTCCTCGACAAGCCGCCCGTCTCGACCGCCGAGAATCCGATCGACTGGTACGCGACCAACACACACACCATTCAGTACTTGCCCGATGGCAAGGTGCAGTACGAGATGACTTCCGACAAGGCCGAGCACGTCAAGGCCACCGATATCACTCTGGTCACCAAGCCGGATCTGAACATGTATCGCGGCACTGACTTCCCATGGCACGTGACCAGCGAGCGTGGCGAAGTGAACTCGGGCGGCACCGAAGTCGAACTGATCGACTCGGTACGCGTACAGCGCACCGATGAGAAAAACCGCGGCACCCTGATCACCAGCACCCGCATGACCGTGTTCCCGCAGCAAGAATATGCGCAGACCGAGCAACCCGTTAGAATCGAGGGCGCTGGCGGTGTATCGACTGGCGTCGGAATGAAAGCGTACCTGAAGGAAAGCAGGATACACCTGCAATCGAACGTAAGAGGACAGTATGAGGCTCGTTAAAACCCTCCCTATTTTGCTCAGTCTGGGCGCAGCACTGGGAAGCGTGAGCGCCTGGGCTCTGCCGAACGATCAGCAGCAACCTATCCGCATTCAGGCCGACGACGCCCAACTGGACGACAAGAACGGCATCGCAACCTATAAAGGTGATGTGATCATTACCCAGGGCTCGATGATCGTTAAAGGCAACACGGTGACCATCACTCGCACCCCGGCCGGTGATATCGACGTCGTGACGTCGGTGGGCAATCTCGCCTATTTCGAGCAACTGCAAACTCAAGGTGACGCCAAGCCCGTGCAGGGCTGGGGCGTGACGATTCAGTACCACGCCGCGCAAAACCGCGTTGTGCTGATCGACAAGGCCAAGGTTGTCGACAAGGACAACAACACGACTCAGGGCGAGAAAATCGTCTATGACACCGTGAAGAAACTGGCCAGCGCCGGTCGCGCTACCGGCAGCAAGGTCACCGAGGCGCGTCCGCGCATCGACATGGTGATCCAGCCGAAGAAGAAAACCGACGAGAAAACCCAGTAATGGCAACTCTGAAAGCTCAGCACCTGGCCAAGGCCTATAAAAGCCGCCAGGTCGTGCGTGACGTCAGCCTGTCGATCGACAGCGGCCAGATCGTTGGCCTGCTCGGTCCCAACGGTGCCGGCAAGACTACGTGCTTCTACATGATCGTCGGCCTGGTACAGGCCGATCAGGGCCGCGTACTGATCGATGATCTGGACGTCAGCCATCAGCCGATGCACGGTCGTGCAAAGGCTGGCATCGGCTATTTGCCGCAAGAAGCGTCGATCTTCCGCAAACTGTCGGTGGCCGACAACATCATGGCCATCCTCGAGACCCGTCAGGAGCTCGACAAGGCCGGCCGTCGCAAGGAGCTGGAAAGCCTGCTGCAGGAATTCCACATCAGCCACATTCGCGACAACCTTGGCATGAGCCTGTCCGGTGGTGAACGCCGCCGCGTGGAAATCGCTCGCGCGCTGGCAACTGCACCGAAATTCATCCTGCTCGACGAACCGTTCGCCGGTGTCGACCCGATCTCGGTCGGCGACATCAAGCAGATCATCCACCACCTCAAGGCCAAGGGTATCGGTGTGTTGATCACCGACCACAACGTCCGTGAGACGCTGGATATCTGCGAAACCGCTTACATCGTCAACGATGGTCAACTGATCGCTGAAGGCGACGCAGAAACCATCCTGGCCAACGATCTGGTCAAGGAAGTGTATCTGGGCCACGAGTTCCGCCTGTAAGCGCAACAGTGCCCGGTGCGCCGCCGGGGCGCTGTATCGATTCAAGCAGGATTTAATACGCTTTAATTGTTACAGCGCTCTAGGCAAACACTTCAGTTTCAGGCATATAATTTGCTTAAGTTTGGCGCTTCGGCGCCCTGTAGTGGATGGCGCATAGCGCCGGCGAATAAGGTGTTAAGCCCCTGCCATGAAACCATCGCTAGTCTTGAGAATGGGCCAGCAGCTGACGATGACACCGCAGCTGCAACAGGCCATCCGCCTGCTCCAATTGTCGACCCTGGATCTGCAACAGGAAATCCAGGAGGCGCTGGAATCCAATCCGATGCTCGAACGCCAGGAAGAAGGCGACGACTTCGACAATTCCGACCCAATGGCCGACAACGCCGAACAGAAGCCCAACACCGAGATCCAGGAACCCTCGTATCAGGAAACCGCGCCGACGGTGGACAACCTCGAGGAAGGTGACTGGAGCGAACGTATCCCCAACGAACTGCCAGTCGATACCGCGTGGGAAGACGTCTACCAGACCAGCGCCAGCAGCCTGCCGAGCAGCGATGACGACGAGTGGGACTTCACCACCCGCACCTCGGCCGGCGAGAGCCTGCAAAGCCACCTGCTGTGGCAACTGAACCTCGCACCGATGTCCGACACCGATCGCCTGATCGCCGTCACCCTGATCGATTGCATCAACAATCAGGGCTATCTGGATGAAACCCTCGAAGAGATTCTCGAGGCGTTCGATCCGGAACTGGACATCGAACTCGACGAAATCGAAGCCGTTCTGCACCGTATCCAGCAGTTCGAACCGGCCGGCATTGGTGCGCGCAACCTTAGTGAATGCCTGTTGCTGCAATTGCGTCAGTTACCCGCCAAGACGCCTTGGCTGGCTGAAGCGAAACGTTTGGTCAGCGATTACATCGACCTGCTCGGCAGCCGCGACTACAGCCAGTTGATGCGCCGGATGAAGCTCAAGGAAGACGAGCTGCGCCAGGTCATCGAACTGGTACAAAGCCTCAATCCGCGCCCGGGCTCGCAAATCGAGTCCACCGAAGCCGAATACGTTGTCCCCGACGTTATCGTGCGCAAGGACAACGAGCGCTGGCTGGTCGAACTCAATCAGGAATCGGTGCCGCGTCTGCGCGTCAACGCCCAGTACGCCGGTTTCGTCCGCCGTGCCGACACCAGCGCCGACAACACCTTCATGCGCAATCAGTTGCAGGAAGCCCGCTGGTTCATCAAGAGCCTGCAAAGCCGCAACGAAACCCTGATGAAAGTAGCCACCCAGATCGTCGAGCATCAGCGCGGTTTTCTGGAATACGGCGACGAAGCCATGAAACCGTTGGTCCTGCACGACATCGCTGAAGCGGTCGGCATGCACGAATCGACGATTTCCCGGGTGACTACGCAGAAATTCATGCATACCCCGCGCGGTATTTATGAACTGAAATACTTTTTCTCCAGCCACGTCAGTACCTCCGAAGGCGGCGAATGCTCGTCCACGGCGATCCGCGCGATCATCAAAAAACTGGTTGCCGCGGAAAATCAGAAAAAGCCGTTGAGTGACAGCAAGATCGCTGGTTTACTGGAGGCACAAGGCATTCAGGTGGCTCGCCGCACCGTCGCCAAGTACCGCGAATCCCTCGGGATCGCGCCTTCGAGCGAACGCAAGCGGTTGATGTAAGCCACGTTACAGCGTTCCAGTGGCAGGCTATCCAGCCTGCCGCTTTATGCACTGGCAACGAAGGAGAAGCTGTATGCAAGTCAACATCAGTGGACACCAACTGGAAGTGACCCAACCTCTGCGCGCCTATATCGAGGAAAAACTCCAACGACTGGAGCGCCATTTCGACAAGATCACCAACGTGCAGGTCACGATGTGCGTCGAAAAGCTGAAGCAGAAAATCGAAGCCACCTTGCATATACCCGGCAGCGAAGTGGTCGCCAACGCGGAACATACCGATATGTACGCGGCGATCGACGCCTTGACCGACAAGCTGGATAAACAACTCAAAAAGCATAAGGAAAAGACCCAGAGCCTGCTCCAGGGCGCGACCGGTCGATAACCCCCCACCCCATGATCCGACTTGAAAGTATCCTGACCCCCGGCCGTTCCCTCGTGAACGTGCCGGGCGGCAGCAAAAAGAAAGCCCTCGAACAAATTGCCAACCTGATCGCCCGAGAAGTGCCGGATCTGGAGATGCAAGATGTCTTCGAGGCGTTGATTGCCCGTGAAAAACTCGGTTCTACCGGTTTTGGTAACGGCATCGCCATCCCCCATTGCCGCCTCAAGGGTTGCACAGCACCGATCAGTGCGCTGATGCACCTTGACGCTCCAATTGATTTCGACGCCATTGACGGCGCACCGGTTGACCTCCTGTTCGTCCTGCTGGTCCCGGAGGCTGCCACCGATGCGCATCTGGAGTTGCTGCGTCAGATCGCCAGCATGCTTGATCGCAAGGAAGTGCGCGAAAAACTGCGCAGCGCACCGAGTAGCGAAGCCTTGTATCAGGTCGTCCTGAGCGAGCAGAACGGGCATTAATCATGCGTTTGATCATCGTCAGTGGCCGCTCCGGCTCGGGTAAAAGCACAGCTCTGGATGTTCTTGAGGACAACGGCTATTACTGCATCGACAACCTGCCCGCAGGCCTGCTGCCGGAACTGGCCGAACGCGCGCTGATTCACACCGAACTGGCGCAACCGCTGGTAGCCGTATCGATTGATGCACGCAACCTGCCGAGCCACCTTTCTCGTTTCCCCGAACTGCTTGAAGATGTCCGAAGCAAGCACATCCAGTGCGACGTCCTGTATCTGGATGCCGACGAGGAAACCCTGCTCAAGCGTTTTTCTGAAACGCGCCGTCGCCATCCCCTGAGCAACGCCAATCGCTCGCTGGCCGAGGCGATCCAGGATGAAACCGCCCTGCTCGGCCCGATTGCCGACCTCGCTGACCTGAAGATCAACACCACCAACCTGAACCTGTACCAGTTGCGCGACTCGATCAAGCTGCGTCTGCTGAACCAGCCGGAGCCTGGTACGGCTTTCCTGGTCGAGTCATTCGGCTTCAAGCGCGGCATGCCTGTGGATGCGGATCTGGTATTCGATGTGCGCTGCCTGCCCAATCCGTACTGGAAGCCGGAACTGCGCGCGCAATCAGGTCTCGATGCGCCGGTGGCCGAATACCTTGCAGCACAGCCGGAAGTCGAAGAAATGTTTCAGGACATCTTCACCTACCTGCAAAAGTGGCTGCCGCGCTTCGCCGCGAGCAACCGCGCCTACGTCACCATTGCCATTGGCTGCACCGGCGGGCATCACCGTTCCGTCTACCTGACCGAACGTCTGGGTCAGGCCCTGCAGAAAACCCTGAAGAACGTCCAGGTTCGCCACCGCGACCTCACTTAAAGGATTCACTCCGCGATGCCTGCTCGTGAAATCGAAATCATCAACAAATTAGGTCTACATGCCCGGGCATCGGCTAAATTTGTCGGCGTGGCCGGCAAGTTTCCGGAGACGATGATAAGAGTCGGTCGAACGCCCGAAACAGCAGTGGACGGTAAAAGCATCATGGCGATGATGATGCTTGCGGCCGGCAAGGGCACCAAAATCCATTTGAGCACCGAAGGTGAACAGGCCGAAGAGGCAATGGATGCCTTGGTGGCGCTGATCAACAACTACTTCGACGAAGGCGGTTGATCCGCCACTGAGGGAGCTTGCTCCCTCCTTACCTTCATTCAGCCCAGCGCCGTATCCATCACCATCATCAAACAAAACCCGATCAACAAGCCAAGACTGGCCAGCTTGTCATGACCATGGCGTCGCGACTCGGGTATCACTTCGTGGGTCACCACCAGCAACATCGCCCCCGCCGCCAATGCCAGACCTAACGGCAACAACACCTGCGCCAGACTCACAAGCCACGCACACAACAGCGCAAACACCGGCTCGACCAGACCTGACGCCGCACCAATCAGGAACGCCCTGACCCGCGACATTCCCGCCCCAGCCAGTACCAAGGCAATCACCAGTCCTTCCGGCACATCCTGCAGAGCGATGCCCATGGCCAGACTGTCCGCATCCGGCATGCCGCCGCCAGCGGAAACGCCAACGGCCATGCCTTCCGGGATGTTATGGGCAATGATGGCGAACACGAACAGCCAGATCCGTGGCGGAATCACCGGATGCTCGACAGTGCCGACGAGCATTTCCGCAGAAGCGCCGGACACCTTGCGATCAACCAGATACAGCCCGAACGCACCGAGCATGATGCCGAAGCAGATCAGGCCGCTGGCGCCCCACGGGGTCAGTCCGAGGCTTTCGGCGGCGGCAATGCCCGGCACGATCAACGAAAAAGCGGTCGCCGCCAGCATCACCCCGGCACCAAAACCCAGCAAGGTATCACTGAGTGTCTGCGGCATCCGCCGAATCACCAGCACCGGGACAGCGCCAAGCGCCGTGCCGAGGGCGCAGATCGCGCCGCCCTGCAACGCCCGCAACAGCCTTGGCTCCAGATCCAGCCATTGCAGTGCGTGACCGACCAGCAAGGTCATGCCCGCCAACAGCAACAGCGATCCCACCGCGTAACGAAACATACGCCCACTTCCGATCGCCAGTGTTTCAGTGCCCATAGTCAGCCCTGGATTGTTTTTATAGGAGGCTTAAACCAGTGCGGCCTGATAGCGCGCAGCCACTTCAGGCCAGTTGATCACGTTGTAAAAGGCGTTGATGTATTCCGGGCGACGGTTCTGATAGCGCAGGTAATAGGCGTGCTCCCAGACGTCGAGACCAAGAATCGGCGTGTTGCCGTTCATCAGCGGGCTGTCCTGGTTGCCGCTGCTTTCCACGATGAGCTTTTTCTCCGGGGTCACGCTCAGCCACGCCCAGCCGCTGCCGAAACGGGTCAGCGCGGCTTTGGTGAAAGCTTCCTTGAAGCTGTCGAGGCCGCCCAGTTGCTCATCGATGGCCTTGGCCAGCGCACCATCAGGCTTGCCGCCACCGCTCGGCACCATCACTTCCCAGAACAATGAGTGATTAGCGTGACCGCCGCCCTGATTGATCACCGCCGCTCGAAGCTTTTCCGGCAGTTGTTGAACACTGGAAACGAGTTTTTCCACCGGCCATTCGGCGTATTCAGTGCCTTCTACTGCCGCGTTGAGGTTGTTGATGTAAGTCTGATGATGCTTGGTGTAATGAATCTCCATGGTTTGTGCATCGATATGCGGTTCGAGGGCGTCGTAGGCGTAAGGCAGGGCCGGCAAGGTAAAAGCCATTTCAATGGACTCCATGGTGATGAGAGGCAGGCGCGCGGCGCGCATTGCCGGTATCGGGGTGCAGCAGGCGCTGGGTACGCGGGTACTCGCCGTGCTCGCTGATGAAATTCAACAGCTCGACGTAGGTTTTGCTGCTCTGGCGCAACGCCGCTTCACGCAGGGCCAGGCGCTGACGTTCGTCCTGCATGGTCTGCAACAAGCGTTGATGGATGGCGCAAAGGTATTCGGCGCTTTCCTCCGGCTGATTCAGGCGCAGGTGCAGGTCCGCCAGGTTGTGGTGGGAGATGACGCAAGCCGCCACCGCTTCGTCGGCATCCGCCCAACGTTCGAACAACACTTGCGCCAGGGCCAGGGCTTGCAGGTAAGCCTCACGGGCGTCGATCAGTTCGCCGAGCATGAAGCAGCGATTGGCCCGTTCGATCGTGCGTTTCCAGTGCTCCATGGTGAGCCTCCAAAGCGGTTGCGGGGTTTACACGCCGCCGGCGGTGAGTTTCTCGGGGTTGAGCAACTCTTCCAGTTGGCTACGTGACAGGTCGGTGTGTTCCAGAGCGACGTCGATTACCGCGCGGCCTTCCTGGTAGGCCTGCTTGGCAATTTCAGCGGCTTTCTGGTAACCGATGATCGGGTTCAGTGCGGTCACCAGAATCGGGTTACGCGACAACGCTTCTTTCAAGCGCGATTCGTTGACCTTGAAGTTGGCGATGGCTTTGTCGCCGAGCACGCGGCTGGAATTGGCCAGCAGTTCGATGCTGCTCAACAGGTTCTGCGCGATGATCGGCAGCATCACGTTCAGTTCGAAGTTGCCCGACTGGCCGGCGACGGTGATCACCGAATCGTTGCCGATCACTTGTGCGGCAACCATGGCAGTGGCTTCCGGGATCACCGGATTGACTTTGCCCGGCATGATCGACGAGCCCGGTTGCAGGGCTTCGAGTTCGATTTCGCCGAGGCCGGCGAGCGGGCCTGAGTTCATCCAGCGCAGGTCGTTGGCGATTTTCATCAGCGACACCGCGGTGGCCTTGAGCTGGCCGGAGACGGCGACGGCGGTGTCCTGCGAGCCGATCAGCGCAAACAGGTCCGTGCCCGGAGTGAATTGCACGTCGGCCAACTGGCTCAGATGACGGCTGAATCGAGCGGCGAATTCAGGATGCGCGTTGATCCCGGTGCCGACCGCCGTGCCGCCCTGCGCCAGGGATTGCAGACTCGGCAGCAAATCCTGCAGATGACAGATATTGGCTTTGAGCTGCTGCGCCCAACCGTTCAGCACCTGGCTCATGCGCACCGGCATCGCATCCATCAAATGCGTGCGGCCGGTTTTGACGTGGTGATGTACGTGCGTGGCTTTTTGCTCGATCACTTGCACCAGATGCAGCAGCGCCGGCAACAGTTGCTCATGCAGGGCCAGCGCAGCGCTGACGTGAATGGTGGTCGGGATGATGTCGTTGCTGCTCTGGCCGCAGTTGACGTGATCGTTGGCGTTCACCGGCTCACCCAGCAGACGGCTGGCCAGGGTGGCGATCACTTCGTTGGCGTTCATGTTCGAGCTGGTGCCGGAACCGGTCTGGAAGATATCCACCGGGAAATGCGGCATGAAGTCGCCTTCGAGCAGGCCTTGCGCGGCGTCGCTGATGGCTTTGCCCTGGGCGGCGCTGATCTGGTTGAGTTCAACGTTGGCGCGGGCGGCGGCGGCTTTGGCGAGGATCAGCGCGCGAATGAATTGCGTCGGCATCGGTTTGCCGCTGATCGGGAAGTTATCCACCGCGCGCTGGGTTTGCGCGCCGTAGAGAGCGTCCACCGGCACCTGCAGTTCGCCCATGCTGTCGCGCTCAATACGTGTCTTGGTCATCTGAAAATCCTTGCACCAGTTCAATAAGAGGAATCGAGGGCAGCAGTTCGCAGGTGGCGAGCTGCCAGGTATAGCGTTGCCAACGCTGGAGCCGGCATTTGCACAGGGACAGGCGCTCCATTTCACGCAGTGGACGCCAGGCTTGATCGAGACAGAAGCTGCGCCAATGCCACGGCAAGGCGATGTCGGTGGCCGTGTCGAGCAGCAGGCGGAAGGAGGTTTCAGCGATGGTCCAGGGAGAAGTCGCCGTACAACAGGCCAGATACCGGCCCTCGGCCAGATAGTGTTCGATCAGGCGCGGTTCGTCGGGATCCATCGCGCAACGGATCTGGCGACTCATCCAGCGCCAGCTTTCGAGGTACGGCTGCTCGTGCAAGGCAGAACTCATGATCCGGGGCTCATCCGATAATGAGATTTATTATTAGATGATAATGAGAACCAAAACAAGAGCGCCGAGTTACTCCAACTTATTGTAGGAGCGAGCCTGCTCGCGAAGGCGTCGTGTCAGTCAACGCTGAGGTCGGCTGTTAAATCGCTTTCGCGAGCAGGCTCGCTCCCACATTGGTTTTGTGTCGAGCCAATAAAAAAGGCGCGCCACCCGTTGAGGTGGCGCGCCTTATCTTGTGACGGCTGAGGTTTAGCTACCCGCGACGGTCATCCGCTCGATCAACACCGAGCCGGTGCGAATGTTGCTGCGCAGCTCCAGATCATTACCGACCGCGACGATCTGCTTGAACATGTCGCGCATGTTGCCGGCGATGGTCACTTCCTGCACGGCGAACTGGATTTCGCCATTCTCGACCCAGAAACCCGCCGCACCACGTGAATAGTCGCCGGTGACCATGTTCAAGCCATGGCCCATCAACTCGGTGACCAACAAGCCTCGGCCCATGCGCTTCAACAATGCAGCCTGATCTTCATCGCCATGGGTGACGAACAGGTTGTGTACGCCGCCAGCGTTGGCCGTGCTTGGCATACCGAGTTTGCGCCCGGAGTACGTGCCGAGGATGTAAGACACCAACTCACCCTTTTCGACGAACGGTTTGGCATACGTCGCCAGACCATCACCGTCGTACGAAGCACTGCCCATCGCGCGCATCAGGTGCGGACGCTCATCGATGGTCAGCCATTCCGGGAACAGCTTCTGCCCCAGGGTGCCTTCAAGAAATGACGACTTGCGATACAGGCTGCCGCCCGACACCGCCGAGAGGAAACTGCCAAACAGACCACCCGCCAGTTCTGCGGAAAACAGCACCGGCACTTCGCAAGTCGGCACCGGACGTGCGCCCAGACGGCTCGCCGCCCGTTGCGCAGCACGCTGGCCGATGCTTACCGGATCCGCGAGCAAAGTGCCCTGACGGTTCACGTCATACCAGTAATCACGCTGCATCTGGCCATCGGCCTCGGCAATCATTACGCAGCTCAGGCTGTGCCGGGTCGATGCGTAGCCACCAATGAAACCGTGGCTGTTGCCGTACACGCGGCAGCCCTGATGAGTGCTGAGGGTGGTGCCGTCGGCGTTCTTGATACGCGCATCGGCGTCGAATGCCGCGGCTTCACAGAGCAAGGCCTTCTCGATGGCCTGCTCCGGGGTAATGTCCCATTCGTGGAACAGATCGAAATCATGCTGTTCCTTAGCCATCAACGCCGCATCAGCGAGGCCCGAGGCCTCGTCTTCGGAGGTGTGCTTGGCGATGGCCAGTGCCGCCGCGACGGTCTCGCGAATCGCCTCCGGACCGGTCGCCGAGGTGCTGGCCGAGCCTTTGCGCTGGCCCACATACAGCGTGATGCCGAAGCCCTGATCGCGGTTGAACTCGACCGTTTCGACTTCACGCTGGCGCACCGACGTCGACAGGCCCTGCTCCAGCGACACCGCTACTTCGCAGGCACTGGCACCCTGACGCTTGGCTTCGGCGATGATCTGCTCGACTTGTTCCTGCAGTGCCGGCAATGCCTGCGGGCCGACGCTTTGAACTGCACTCATGCTCATCTCCACTCAAATTCTGCTTTCGGCTGGGGTCATCGAGCGACCGGGCCGGACAAGCGGCCCCCGACTGGTTATCATGGCGGCGTTTCTTTGCGGACTGCCACCATGGTTGATTCTTACGACGACTCCCTCGATACGGGAGAAAAAAGCAAATCTCAGGTCAAACGCGAGCTGCATGCTCTGGTTGACCTCGGCGAGCGCCTGACCACTCTCAAGCCAGACTTGATCGCAAAACTGCCGCTGACCGACGCCATGCGCCGGGCTTTGGCCGATGCGCCCAAGCACACCGCGAACATCGCGCGTAAACGGCACTTGCAGTTCATCGGCAAACTGATGCGCGATCAGGACACTGACGCGATTCTCACGCTGCTCGATCAACTCGATGCCTCGACTCGTCAGTACAACGAGCGTTTCCATAACCTGGAGCGCTGGCGTGATCGCCTGATCGCAGGCGACGATGCCGTGCTGGAGAAATTCGTCGTCGAGTACCCGGACGCCGATCGCCAGCAATTGCGTTCCCTGATCCGTCAGGCTCAGCACGAGGTTGCGCAAAACAAACCTCCTGCTTCCAGCCGCAAGATCTTCAAGTACATCCGTGAGCTGGACGAGACTCAACGCGGTCTGCGTTGATATCTCGCCACTTGTAGGAGCTGCCGCAGGCTGCGATTTTTTGACTTTGATTGTTAAGCAAGATCAAAAGATCGCAGCCTTCGGCAGCTCCTACACACGTTTATTTATGCGCCCGTGCCACCCACGGTGATCGCATCGATTTTCAGCGTCGGCTGACCCACGCCCACCGGCACCGACTGCCCATCCTTGCCGCACGTGCCCACACCGCTGTCCAGCGCCAGATCGTTACCGACCATCGACACCCGGCTCATCGCCTCAGGGCCGTTGCCGATCAATGTCGCGCCTTTGACCGGCGCGGTGATCTTGCCGTCTTCGATCAGGTACGCCTCGCTGGTGGAGAACACGAACTTGCCGCTGGTGATATCGACCTGGCCACCGCCGAGGTTGGCGCAGTAGATGCCTTTCTTCACCGACGCGATGATTTCCGCCGGATCGCTTTCACCGCCGAGCATGTAAGTGTTGGTCATGCGTGGCATCGGCAGGTGCGCGTAGGACTCACGACGACCGTTACCGGTGCGGGCAACGCCCATCAAGCGCGCGTTGAGCTTGTCCTGCATATAGCCTTTGAGTACGCCGTTTTCGATCAGCGTGGTGCACTCGGTCGGCGTGCCTTCGTCATCGACGCTGAGCGAGCCGCGACGGCCGCTCAAGGTGCCGTCATCGACGATGGTGCAGAGCTTGGAAGCAACCATTTCGCCCATGCGGCCGCTGTAGGCCGAACTACCCTTGCGGTTGAAATCGCCTTCCAGACCATGACCGACCGCTTCGTGCAACAGCACGCCGGACCAGCCCGAACCCAATACCACCGGCAAAGTGCCGGCCGGCGCCGGAATCGCTTCCAGATTCACCAGCGCCTGGCGCAACGCTTCACGGGCATAACCCATGGCGCGGTCTTCGGCGAGGAAATAACGGTAGTCGGTACGCCCGCCGCCACCATGTCCGCCACGCTCGCGACGGCCATTCTGCTCAACAATCACGCTGACATTGAAACGCACCAGCGGGCGCACATCCGCCGCCAGGCCGCCGTCGGTGGATGCCACCAGAATGCGTTCCCAGACACCGGCCATGCTAACGCTGACTTGCTGGATCCGCGGGTCGAGTGCACGGGTAGCCACATCGATGCGCTTGAGCAGCTCGACTTTCTCTGCACGAGTCAGCACCTCCAACGGGTTATCCGGCGCGTATAACTGTGCGACATCCTGCGTGGTGAACGCCTGCACCGTGCCGTTCTGCCCGGCTCGGGAGATCGAACGCGCGGCACGGGCCGCTGCGCCGAGGGCTTCGAGGGTGATCGCGTTACTGTAGGCAAAACCGGTTTTCTCACCGGACTGCGCGCGGACGCCGACACCTTGGTCGAGGTTGAAGCTGCCTTCCTTGACGATGCCGTCTTCCAGCGCCCAGGACTCGGATATCTGGCCCTGGAAATACAAGTCGGCGGCGTCGATGCCGGGGCCGGCCAGGTCGCCGAGCACACCTTGCAGGCTCTCGATCGTCACGCCGCCGGGCGCCAACAGGTGATCACTGACTGAGGACAACAACTCGCTCATAGGTTTACGCCTTAAATTCGTGTTCTGAAGCAGGCCGCTGTGCGCCCTGCGAGAAAAACCGCCGATGACGCGTCACCGGCATTCGCGCCCTGATGGACGCTTGTTCATTGCTATCGCGCTCGGCCAACAACACCGCTTCGCCTTGATCCTGACTCGCCAGCACACGACCCCACGGGTCGATAATCGCTGCATGACCGAAGGTTTCTCGCGGTCCCGGGTGGGTCCCGCCCTGCGCTGCAGCCAGCACGTAGCACTGTGTCTCGATGGCCCGCGCGCGAATCAACACATCCCAATGTGCTGCGCCGGTCACCGCAGTAAAGGCTGACGGTGCGGTAATCAACTCGGCACCGGCAGCACGCAATTCGCTGTACAGCTCGGGAAAGCGCAAGTCGTAACACACGGTCAGACCGACTCGCCCTACCGGCGTGTCGGCAACGACGACGCCACTGCCATAAGCATAGTCATCGGATTCGCGGTAACGCCCGCGATTGTCCGCCACATCGACGTCGAACAGATGCAACTTGTCATAGCGGGCAACGATTTCGCCCTGATCATCGACCAGCAGCGAGCACGCATTGGCCTTGGCCGTCGGCTGATCCACCGGCGGTAACGGCAAAGTGCCGGCCACTATCCATAACTTGAGGTCTCGGGCGGTCTGTTTCAACCATGGCAGGATCGGCCCTTCGCCCATGGCTTCGGCACGGCCGATGTCAGCGATGTCGCGACGGCCCATGGCGGCGAAGTTTTCCGGTAGCACCGCCAGCTTCGCACCGCCGGCTGCTGCCTGTTCAAGCAGGCGCCCGGCCTGAGCCAGATTGGCCAGCACGTCGCTCTGGCTGACCATTTGAATCACCGCTAAAGACATGGCGAACTCCGCAAGAGGTATGCGGCCATGCTACTCCATCGGTTCAGGGACTGGCTGTTCAAAAAGGCTTGTCGAAGGTGATTTTCGGCTCTTTCCATGGGCCTTTGACGGTGTATTTCACACTGGCAAAACGCGCCACACGGTCACCGATCAGTTTGTCGATGAGGAACAACGCGCCGCCGACCGCCGGTGCGCCAACGATCAACGCGGCAATCGGCAGGTTGTTGGTCACCGGCAAGGTCACCAGCAACTTGGCGTCCACCTGATCGCCGACCAGATCCAGCGTACCGTCCAGCTCAAGGTTGCTCGAAGGACCGGTCAGGCGAATCGGCTCACGGGTGACATACACACCATTGTTCGCCACCAGCAGACCTTTGACCCGGTCGTAGCTCAAGCCTTTGCCGAACAGATCCGAGAAGTCCAGACGCAAACGCCGGCCGATGGAGTTGAAGTTGAGCAGGCCGAACACTCGCAACGCCTGCGCGCCCCCCTCCACCTCAACAAACTGACCTTTGTTCAGCGACGCGTCGAGGGTGCCGGAGAAGCGCTTGGTCGCCAGCCATGCCGGCGAGCCCGGCCAGCGGCCATCGACGTCCATGTGGAATTCTTCGCTGGTCACGCTCGGAGCAAAGCCCCAGCCCTTGAGGACATCGGCGAGGTTCTTGCCGCCAATCCGGCCTTTGAACCAGCTGTTGGTCGCCCCCGGTGTACCTTCCCAGCCGCCATTGCCCTGCAACAGGATGCCTTTCAGCCCCATGTCGAGATTATTCAGGGCGATGCCTTTCGCGGTCGGGCGCACTTTGAGCGACCAGCCGCCGACCAGATCCGGCCCGAGAAACAGTTGATTGATGGTGATATCCAGTGCAGGAATCTTCGTCGGATCAACCGACACCAACGGGTCTGGCGAATTCTCGTCAGCCTGCACCGTTGGATCCGCTGCCGGCAGTTTCACGTATTGCAGATTGACCGCAATCGGCACGCCCTTGGCGTCCGGCAGGCTTGCCGAGCCTTTGGCCTGCTGGCTGTCGAGAGCCAGATTCCACGCGCCCGGTTTGCGATTGACCTGCACCGACGCCTGATCCAGCGTGGTTCCGAATGCCGTGAGCTTGCCGACCTTGAAATCAGCACTGTTGAGCAGTTGCTTGGCGCTGCCGCCCGGATCCTGCCCGGCGTATTTGTTGACCAGGTCCTGCCACGGCGCGACGTCCAGTTCCGAAAGCACCCCGCGAATCCGCAAGCCTTTGGCGCCCGGCAGCACCGCTTCGCCGGCACCGAGGAACAATTCGCCACGGCCCTCGGCAAAATTGCTCGGCGGTGCGGCGAAGGTGAAGTTGGCCAACTGGTCGTAATTGACCCAGTAACGCCGCTCCTGCCCCTGCAAGGTCATGCGGAACACGGTATCGCGCCCGACATCTGCCGCCATGCCGAACGGCGCCGGCAGATCCACCGCCACACCTTTCATGCTGGAGCTGACCAGCAACTGGCTGTCAGCGCCGTCCAGGTTCAATTGCAACTGATAGGGAATGGTTCCGGAAACCGGCAATGGTTGCGTCACGCCCAGCCAGTCGGTGAGTTTCTTCACTTCGACCTGACCGGACGCGGCGACCCGGGTCTTGAGCTTGCCGGGGCTGCCATCGGCGAAGATCTGCGCGGTAACCGGCTTATCGAACGCCCGCGCGGCGATGTTCTGCCCGCTGAGTCCTTTGGCGCTGTCGAAGCGGAAATCGCCTTTGAGTTGCGTCAGCTCCAGCTTCGGCTCAGCCAGTTTCAGCCGCGCATTGGCGGTTTTGAAGTCGACCAGAATCTTCGGCAGGTCGCCGCCCTTGTCCAGCGGGATGTCGAGCTTGAGCTTGCCTTGCAGATCCCCAGCGCCTTCCCAACCAGCGAAGGTTTCACCGGTACCGATCGGTGCATCCTGGAGAATTTTCAGACCATCACCGAGGCCGCCGGCAAAGCCGCCATCAAGATACATGTGCGTATGTTGCCCGGCCGGCACGTGGGGAATATTGACGAAGACATCGCTGACCTGAGTGTCGAGCAACTGGCCTTTGTCGGCCCAGATCCGTACGCCACTGTCCTCGATGAATACGTCGCCGCTGACCTTGCTCACGTGCGGCCAGCCCGGCTGGAACGCCAGTTCGGCGTCGTGCACTTTGAAGAACAGGCTGATGCTGCGATCGGCCTCCCCGGCGTTTTTGCTCAGCGAACCCTGATACTGGAAGAAGCCCTGATCCACTGCACCGTTGAGGATCGCCGTACGCAGCCACTCGTCGAGGGCCGGGCTAAGGACCTCGGGCAAATACTTGGCCGTGTAGCGACCGTCGCCATCGACCAGGCCGACGCGCAGGTCCATGTAGTCTTCCTGGCTATGGTCGAAATGCAGGCGAATCAGGAAATCGCCGGCAATCTTGCCTTCTTCGCCAAGCACTTTCAGGTAAGGAGCGATCAGGGTGAAACCGTCTTTGTCGAGCTTCCAGGTCAGCCGCGCATTGGCCTGGATGTACTGCCATGGCTTGGCGAAAATCGGGTCGAGGTGCAGGACAAAATCCTTGCTGTCCATGCGCAACTCGCCACCGTCGAGGTTGCCGCTGAGGCTACCGCTGACGTTTCGAGCCGCCGGAGCGCCGTGATAGGCGTCGAAACCGACGTTATCCAGATTGGTGGCGAAACTGAATTTGTTGCCATCGGTTGCATTGGGGCGGAAATCCAGCAGCACGTTACGCAGGCCACCGGTGACTTTCAGATGATCAACGGCCGTGGCGAAACCTTGCGGTAACGGCCCCAAGGCATTGAGCAGTGGAGTGATCGGGGTCAGATCGAGGCGATCCGCCTGCAAGTGCCAGAGTTCTTCGACCTTGTCGGTCGCGCGCGTCTGCTTCACCTGTACATGCGACTCCCAGCGGTTTTCGCCGAAATTCATCGCCAGTGAATCGAGGGTAACGGTCGCGCCCTCATCACTGTTCTCGTAGTAGGCGTTAAGCGCCAGATTATTGATCTGAATCGGCTTGCGATCAGCATAGGCGCCGGTCAGTTGCGGCGCGTTCAAACGCAGCGCTGCGCTTTGCAAGGTACCTTTGGCCCAATTGACCCAGAGTTCGCCGCCAGCCTTGATCTCGGAAAAATTCCACTGCTGGGTCAAGCGTTCCGGCAGCCACTTCGACCAATCGCTTTGCGGCAAGCTGGCATAACCGTCCACCACGCTGTCCTGCCATTGCTCGGGGCGAATTCGTGTGCGCAGGCTCAGTGCAACGGGCTGGCCATCCGGCAAGGTCAAACGAGCATCAAGCCGCTGATGGCTGGCGCCGGTTTTCAGATTGAGGCCGACATACGTGAGGGTCAGTGGCGCGTGATCCAGCGGTTGCAAGGTCACCTGACTGTCGAGCACCGACAGTTGCTGAATCATTTGCGAGCGATTGAACAACTGCTGCGGGTCGAGCGGCTGATCGTTCTGCACCGGCAAGCCTTCCAGCGCCCAAGTGCCGTCCTCGGCTTCCTTGAGGCTGATTTTCAGACCGTTGAGTTCAAGGTGGGCAATGCGCACTTCGCGCGCCAACAGGCTTGCCCACAGATCCGGTACCGCCCGCACCCGGTCCAGACGCAGCGCATTGGCACCGTCGCCGACCATCACATCATGAGCCAGCAGGATCGGCGCAAAACCGCTCCAGTTGCCTTCCAGTTCGCCGATCTGCAATGGCATGCCAAGCGCGGCACTGGCCTTGTCTTCGATGTCGGCGCGATATTCAGCCACCAGCGGGGTCAGCTCACGGCCGAGACTGACATACAGCGCCAACAACACCAGAACCAACGCGCACAGGCCCAGCCCCCAGCGGGTGAGTGTGGCCAGAATGCGTGTCAGACGCTCCATGTCAGTTGGCTCCCATGGCAAAAATACTGCGAAAAGCTGAGGCCAGCCGCGGTGGAATAAAAGTGACGCAGGGGATCAGAGCAGCACCACGTCATATTGTTCCTGGGAATACATGGTTTCCACCTGGAAGCGTATGGTGCGACCGATAAACCCTTCAAGCTCGGCGACGTTACCGGATTCTTCGTCGAGCAAACGGTCGACCACTTTCTGGTTCGCCAGCACCCGATAACCCTCGGCCTGATAGGCCCGGGCCTCGCGAAGGATCTCGCGGAAGATCTCGTAACAGATGGTTTCCGCAGTCTTGAGCTTGCCGCGCCCCTGACAACTGCTGCACGGTTCACACAGCACTTGCTCCAGACTTTCCCGGGTACGCTTGCGGGTCATCTGCACCAGGCCCAACTCGGTGATGCCGATAATGTTGGTCTTGGCGTGGTCTCGCTCCAGCTGTTTTTCCAGGGTGCGCAACACCTGGCGCTGGTGCTCTTCATCTTCCATGTCGATGAAGTCGATGATGATGATCCCACCCAGATTGCGCAGACGCATTTGCCGGGCGATCGCGGTGGCCGCTTCGAGATTGGTCTTGAAGATGGTTTCTTCGAGGTTGCGGTGTCCGACGAAAGCACCGGTGTTCACATCGATGGTGGTCATGGCTTCCGCGGGATCCACCACCAGATAACCACCGGACTTCAGCGGGACCTTGCGTTCGAGGGCTTTCTGGATTTCGTCTTCGACGCCATACAGGTCGAAAATTGGCCGCTCGCCCGGGTAATGCTCAAGACGGTCGGCGATTTCCGGCATCAGTTCGGCGACGAACTGTGTGGTTTTCTGGAACGTTTCCCGGGAGTCGATCCGAATTTTCTCGATTTTCGGGTTAACCAGATCGCGCAAGGTACGCAACGCCAGACCGAGGTCTTCGTAAATCACGCTCGGCGCGGCGATGGTTTTGATCTGTTCGTTGATCTGATCCCATAGGCGTCGCAGGTAACGGATGTCCATGAGGATTTCATCGGCACCTGCGCCTTCGGCGGCAGTGCGCAGAATGAAACCGCCCGCCTCTTTGATTCCTTCCTTGGCCACGCAATCGCTGACCACCTGCTTGAGGCGCTCGCGCTCGGCTTCATCTTCGATTTTCAGGGAAATGCCGACATGGGCGGTGCGCGGCATGTACACCAGATAGCGCGAGGGGATCGACAGCTGCGTGGTCAACCGCGCGCCTTTGGAGCCGATCGGGTCCTTGGTGACCTGCACCACCAGGCTTTGGCCTTCATGCACCAGCGCGCTGATGCTTTCCACCGCCGGGCCTTCGCGCAGGGAGATTTCCGCGGCATGAATGAATGCCGCGCGATCGAGGCCGATGTCGACGAATGCCGCCTGCATACCCGGCAGCACGCGGACGATCTTGCCTTTATAGATGTTGCCGACGATCCCGCGTTTTTGCGTGCGCTCAACGTGGACTTCTTGCAGCACACCGTTTTCGACCACCGCCACGCGCGACTCCATCGGCGTGATGTTGATCAGAATCTCTTCACTCATGGCAGGATCTCGTTCAGGCATGTTCACGATAATGGCCGCATCTGGATGGGTACGACGCTTATGGCGCGTTCAGGTTTTGCCAACAGGGTATGCCGAAATGGCCTAACAGTTCTGCGGTTTCGCAAACAGGCAGCCCGACCACCGCCGAATAACTGCCATTGAGGCCCGCGACAAACACCGCGCCAAGCCCCTGAATGCCATAACCGCCAGCCTTGTCCCGTGGCTCGCCACTGGCCCAGTAAGCGGCTGCTTCCTCAATGCTGATCGGGCGGAACCGCACCAGACTGCGCACTACCCGCGACTCACAACGCTCGCCTTCAAGCACTGCGATGGCGGTCAGCACTTCATGCTCCTTGCCGGCCAACATCATCAGCATGGCGCATGCATCGGCTTCGTCCACCGGTTTGCCCAGAATTTTGCCGTCCAGCACCACAGCGGTGTCGGCACCCAGCACGCAAAATGGCTGGGCGGACACAACCGTGCGACGCCCGGCCTCGGCCTTGCCGCGCGCCAGACGTTCGACGTAGGCCGAGGGCGATTCTTCGGGTAATGGGGTTTCGTCGATATCCGCACTGATGGCGGAGAAAGGAACGCCGATCTGCGTGAGCAATTCACGGCGACGCGGCGATCCGGAGGCGAGGTAAAGCGGCTTCATCAAAACATCTCCCTGTTCAGTGCCCAGCTTCACCGGCTCAATTGATTCTGTAGCGTCGGCGCAATCCGCGTAGGGCAAAGCTGACCCAAGGCCAGAGCAAGGCACTGACCAGCGCCGGAAGCACCAGCGCCAGGGTTGGTTGACGGTTACCGGTCAAGGCACTGAGCCACAGCTGCACCAGTTGCGCGAGGCCGAAAATCACCAGAATCACCAGGCACTGCTGCCACATCGGGAACATCCGCAGGCGTTGCTGCAATGACAATACGAGGAAGGTGATCAGGGTCAGGATCAGCGCGTTCTGACCGAGCAGATCGCCCTGCAGCACATCTTCGGCCAGGCCCAGGCAAAACGCCGTGACCATGCCCACCGTGTGCGGCATATACAAAGCCCAGAATGTCAGAAGCAAGGCCAGCCACAGTGGGCGCAGGATTTCCATGAAAATCGGTAATGGCGACACGCTCAGGAGTATGCCGACAACAAACGTCAACCAGACAATCCAGCCGTTACGCGATGCGGTAGCCCCGACCATTATTCTTGTCTCCCGGTTGTCGCTGGTGCATTGACGGGCGGTTTGGCCGCCGGTCGCGCAGCAGGCTGGGCAGCTGGAGGTTTGCTGGCCGCTGGCGTCGTTGCCGGTGGTTTGGCTGCCGCAGGCGGTTTGCTTGCAGCGGGTTTGGCCGGTGTGGCGCCAGCGGCAGCGGCCGGTGCGGCAGGCGTCGCGGGCGTCGTAGGTGCTGCAGCAGGCGGGGTCACGGTTTTCGGCACCGTGGCGGGAATCGTCGGGCCGCCGCCAAAGGCATCAAGACTTTCCTGGGCTTGCGCCGCATCGTTGGCTCGCTCTTCGGCGGTACGGCTGTCGCTGAACACCAGCAACATGTAGCGACTGCGATTCAGCGCGGCGGTCGGCACGGCGCGGACGATGGCAAACGGTTGACCAGAATCGTGGATCACTTCTTTCACGGTCGCGACCGGGTAGCCTGCCGGGAAACGCTGGCCAAGGCCGGAACTGACCAACAGGTCGCCTTCCTTGATATCCGCCGTGTCGGCGACGTGGCGCAACTCCAGTCGCTCAGGGTTGCCGGTACCGCTGGCAATGGCCCGCAGCCCGTTGCGATTGACCTGCACGGGAATGCTGTGTGTGCTGTCAGTGAGCAGCAACACGCGCGAGGTGTAAGGCATCAACTCGACCACCTGGCCCATCAAGCCGCGCGCATCGAGCACCGGCTGACCGAGTACGACACCGTCACGCTCACCTTTATTGATGATGATGCGATGAGTGAACGGGTTGGGGTCCATGCCGATCAGCTCGGCCACCTCGACCTTTTCGTTGACCAGTGCAGAAGAATTGAGCAACTCGCGCAGCCGAACGTTCTGCTCGGTTAGGGCGGCAAGCTTTTGCATGCGACCTTGCAGCAGCAGGTTTTCGGTCTTGAGTTTTTCGTTTTCGGCGACAAGCTCGGTGCGGCTGCCGAACTGGCTGGCGACACCTTCCCACAGGCGACCGGGCAGGTCTGTGATCCAGTAGGCATCCATCAGCACCAGCGACGCTTGTTTGCGCGCAGGCTTGAGCAGGTCGAAGCGGGCATCGACCACCATCAACGCGATCGACAGCACGGCCAGCACCAACAGGCGCACGCCCAACGAAGGGCCCTTGGCGAAAAGCGGTTTAATAAGCCGCTCCTCCCAGGCAAATGTTCTGTTTATTCATACGGCATCAAACCGGCCTGGATGAAGACTGACAGAAGATAAACGCCAACAGGCAGCACTGCAAAGTGCTGCCTGCGCGCTCACCCACGTATTGCACTCGGCGACTTATTCGCTCGAGAGCAGGTCCATGGTGTGCTTATCCATCATTTCCAATGCACGGCCACCGCCGCGAGCCACACAGGTCAGCGGATCTTCGGCAACGATCACTGGCAGACCGGTTTCCTGGGCCAGCAACTTGTCGAGGTCACGCAGCAGCGCGCCACCACCGGTCAGCACCAGGCCACGCTCGGCGATGTCGGAAGCCAGTTCCGGCGGCGATTGCTCCAAAGCACTTTTCACAGCCTGAACTATGGTCGCCAGGGACTCTTGCAGAGCTTCCAGCACTTCGTTGGAGTTCAGGGTGAATGCGCGTGGAACGCCTTCGGCCAGGTTGCGACCGCGAACGTCGACTTCGCGAACTTCACCGCCCGGGTAGGCCGTGCCGATTTCCTGCTTGATGCGCTCAGCGGTGGATTCACCGATCAGGCTGCCGTAGTTACGACGCACGTAAGTGATGATCGCTTCGTCGAAGCGGTCGCCGCCCACGCGGACGGATTCGGCATAGACCACACCGTTCAGGGAGATCAGTGCGATTTCAGTGGTACCACCACCGATATCCACGACCATCGAACCGCGAGCTTCTTCAACCGGCAGGCCGGCACCGATCGCTGCTGCCATTGGCTCTTCGATCAGGAACACTTCACGGGCACCGGCACCGAGCGCCGATTCACGGATGGCGCGACGCTCAACCTGGGTGGATTTGCATGGAACGCAGATCAGCACACGAGGGCTGGGCTGCAGAAAGCTGTTTTCGTGAACCTTGTTAATGAAGTACTGCAGCATCTTTTCGCAAACGCTGAAGTCGGCGATCACGCCATCCTTCATCGGACGAATGGCAGCAATGTTGCCCGGCGTACGGCCGAGCATGCGCTTGGCCTCGGTGCCGACAGCAACGACACTTTTCTGGTTACCGTGTGTCCGAATGGCCACAACCGATGGCTCATTCAGGACGATACCGCGCTCGCGCACGTAAATAAGGGTGTTGGCAGTGCCCAGGTCAATGGAAAGATCGCTGGAAAACATGCCACGCAGTTTCTTGAACATGGGAAAGGGACCCTAGGCAACGCGTGGGTAAAAAAGTGCGGCAAACTCTAACAACGACAGGGATTTTGGGCAAGGCGCCAATATGTTAAATTGGCCGCTTTTCTGTGCACCAAGCCCCACAATCGCGGCCTTATGACCGTAGAAGTGCGGTAGTGTTCCGACAATCTAACACACGGACGCCGTCCGTTCTGTTTTCCACAGGAGAATCCCGATGGCGCTAGAACGCTCCGACGTGGAAAAAATCGCTCATCTGGCCTGCCTTGGCCTCAATGATGCCGATCTTCCACACATTACTTCCGCCCTCAACAGCATTCTCGGTCTGGTCGACGAAATGCAGGCTGTTAATACCGACGGAATCGAGCCTCTGGCCCACCCGCTGGAAGCCAGTCAGCGCCTGCGCGCCGACGTTGTGACCGAAACCAATCACCGCGAGGCCTACCAGTCCATCGCACCAGCGGTCGAAAACGGCCTGTATCTGGTTCCGAAAGTCATCGACTAAAGGGAAAGAGCCTGCAATGCATCAAATGACTCTGGCCGAGATCGCCCGCGGTCTCGCCGATAAAAAGTTTTCCTCCGAAGAGCTGACCAAAGTCCTGCTGGCGCGCATCACCCAGCTCGATCCGCAGCTCAACAGTTTCATCAGCCTCACCGAAGAGCTGGCGCTCGAGCAGGCGAAAGCCGCCGATGCCCGCCGAGCCAACGGTGAGAGCGGCGCCCTGCTCGGCGCGCCGATCGCGCACAAGGATTTGTTCTGCACTCAGGGCATTCGCACCAGCTGCGGCTCGAAGATGCTCGACAACTTCAAAGCCCCGTACGACGCCACCGTGGTCGCGAAACTGGCGGCTGCCGGCGCCGTGACCCTGGGCAAGACCAACATGGACGAATTCGCCATGGGTTCGGCCAACGAGTCGAGCTGGTACGGTGCGGTGAAAAACCCGTGGAACCTGGAACACGTGCCAGGCGGTTCGTCCGGCGGTTCGGCGGCGGCGGTTGCCGCTCGTCTGTTGCCTGCGGCGACGGCCACCGACACCGGCGGCTCGATCCGTCAGCCGGCGGCGTTCACCAACCTTACCGGCCTGAAACCGACCTACGGTCGCGTTTCGCGCTGGGGCATGATCGCTTACGCCTCCAGCCTCGATCAGGGCGGCCCGTTGGCGCGCACTGCCGAAGACTGCGCGATTTTGTTGCAAGGTATGGCCGGCTTCGATCAGAACGACTCCACGAGTATCGATGAGCCAGTGCCGGATTACTCCGCCAGCCTCGGCGATTCGCTGCAGGGCCTGCGCATCGGTGTGCCGAAGGAATACTTCAGCGCCGGTCTCGACCCGCGCATTGCCGAGCTGATCCAGAACAGCATCAAAGAGCTGCAGAAGCTCGGTGCCGTGATCAAGGAAATCAGCCTGCCGAACATGCAGCAAGCGATTCCTGCGTACTACGTGATCGCGCCGGCAGAGGCCTCCTCGAACCTGTCGCGTTTCGACGGCGTACGTTTCGGCCATCGTTGCGAGAACCCGGAAAACCTGATCGACCTGTACAAGCGCTCGCGTGGCGAAGGCTTCGGCCCGGAAGTGCAGCGCCGGATCATGGTCGGTGCCTACGCGCTGTCCGCCGGTTACTACGACGCCTACTACCTGAAAGCGCAGAAAATTCGCCGTCTGGTGAAGAACGACTTCATGGCAGCCTTTAATGAAGTCGACATCATTCTCGGCCCGACCACGCCGAACCCGGCCTGGAAGCTCGGCGCCAAGAACAGCGACCCGGTCGCTGCCTATCTGGAAGACGTCTACACCATCACCGCCAACCTCGCGGGCCTGCCGGGCCTGTCGATGCCGGCCGGTTTTGTCGACGGTCTGCCGGTTGGCGTGCAGTTGCTCGCGCCGTATTTCCAGGAAGGCCGTTTGCTCAATGTTGCGCACCAGTATCAGCTCAACACTGACTGGCACACCCGCACCCCAACCGGCTTCTGAGGAGACACACATGCAATGGGAAGTCGTGATCGGGCTGGAGATTCACACTCAGCTCACTACCCGGTCGAAAATCTTTTCCGGTAGTTCCACCACATTCGGTTCCGAGCCGAACACCCAGGCCAGCCTGATCGATCTGGGCATGCCCGGTGTGCTGCCGGTGCTGAACCAGGAAGCGGTGCGCATGGCAGTGATGTTCGGACTGGCGATTGACGCCGAGATCGGTCAGCACAACGTGTTCGCCCGTAAAAACTACTTCTATCCGGACCTGCCGAAGGGCTACCAGATCAGCCAGATGGAATTGCCGATCGTCGGCAAGGGCCACCTGGACATCGCCCTGGAAGACGGCACCGTCAAACGTGTCGGCATCACCCGCGCGCACCTGGAAGAAGACGCCGGCAAGAGCCTGCACGAAGAATTCAACGGCGCCACCGGCATCGACCTGAACCGTGCCGGCACGCCGCTGCTGGAAATCGTGTCCGAGCCGGACATGCGCAGCGCCAAGGAAGCCGTGGCTTACGTCAAGGCGATCCACGCACTGGTGCGTTACCTGGGCATCTGCGACGGCAACATGGCCGAAGGTTCGCTGCGTTGCGACTGCAACGTGTCGGTCCGTCCGAAAGGCCAGGTCGAGTTCGGCACCCGCTGCGAGATCAAGAACGTCAACTCGTTCCGCTTCATCGAGAAAGCGATCAACACCGAGATCCAGCGTCAGATCGAGCTGATCGAAGACGGCGGCAAAGTGATCCAGCAGACCCGCCTGTACGATCCGAACAAGGACGAAACCCGTCCGATGCGTTCGAAAGAGGAAGCCAACGACTACCGTTACTTCCCCGATCCGGACCTGCTGCCTGTGGTCATCGAGGAGTCGTTCCTTGGCGAGGTGCGCGCCACCCTGCCGGAACTGCCACCGCAGAAACGCGAGCGCTTCCAGAGCCAGTTCGGTCTGTCGGCCTACGACGCCAACGTGCTGGCCACCAGCCGTGAGCAAGCGGACTACTTCGAGAAAGTCGCAGCCATCGGCGGCGATGCGAAACTCGCGGCGAACTGGGTGATGGTCGAGTTGGGCAGCCTGCTCAACAAGCAAGGCCTGGACATCGACGAGTCGCCAGTTTCCGCTGAACTGTTGGGCGGCATGCTGCAGCGCATCAAGGACAACACCATCTCCGGCAAGATCGCCAAAGTGGTGTTCGAAGCGATGGCCAACGGCGAAGGCAGTGCGGACGAGATCATCGAAAAACGCGGCCTGAAGCAGGTTACCGACAGCGGCGCGATCTCGGCGGTGCTGGACGAAATGCTCGCGGCCAACGCCGAGCAAGTTGAACAATACCGTGCGGCGGATGAAGCCAAACGCGGCAAGATGTTCGGCTTCTTTGTTGGCCAGGCGATGAAAGCGTCCAAAGGCAAAGCCAACCCGCAGCAAGTGAACGAACTGCTGAAAAGCAAGCTCGAAGGCTGACCACAATGGAGCCAGATCCAAAGCCTGGCTCTATTCCCTGTGGGAGCGAGCCTGCTCGCGAAAGCGTCATGACATCCAATAGAGATATTGAATGTGACGGCCTCTTCGCGAGCAGGCTCGCTCCCACATTGTTATTTGGGAGCTTTCGAATGAACCGTCTGCTCGGCGCCTGCGCCCTGCTCTCCTTGCTGGCCGGTTGCGCCAGCACCGACACCATCGACCCGCACGGTTACGACCAGACCGGCGTCGCCTCTTATTACGGTGCCAAACACCACGGTAAACGCACCGCCAGTGGCGAGCCGTTCAACCAGAACTCTCTGACCGCCGCCCACCGCCAGCTCCCCTTTGGCACGCGGGTGAAGGTCACCAACCTGAAAAACGATGAATCCGTCGTGGTCCGCATCAACGATCGCGGCCCGCACACCCGTGGACGCCTGATCGACGTGTCCCGCGAAGCCGCCGAACAGCTCGGCATGCTGCGCAGCGGCACCGCGCGGGTTCGCGTGCAGGCTCTCGACGACTGATGGAGCGCTGACCATTTTCGGATTAGCCGACTTACCCCTGATCAGCGTGATCGAACTGCTCGCCGGCCTGTGCCTGCTGATCTTCGGTGCCGAACTGATGGTGCGCGCGGCGGTGCGTCTGGCGGCGCGCCTGCATGTGCGGCCGTTGATCATCGGCCTGACCATCGTCGCCCTCGGCAGCAGCGCGCCGCAAATGGCCGTCAGCCTGCAAGCGGCGTTGGCGCATAACCCGGACATCGCCGTCGGCAGCGTGGTCGGCAGCAGCATCTTCAATATGCTTGTCACCCTGGGCCTGTCGGCGCTGATCATTCCTCTGCGTGTCTCGCGGCAACTGGTGCGGCTCGACATTCCGCTGATGATCGGTGCCAGCCTGCTGGTGTTCGTGCTGGCATGGAATGAAGAGATCGGACGCTTCGACGGCATCCTGTTGTTGGCGGCTTTGGCGTTGTATCTGGGTTTGCTGTTCCGCCAGTCACAGCACTCGGCCCGCCCCCATTCGGAACAGCCTCAAACTGCACAGGCCTCGTGGATCAGCAGTTTGCTGATGATTGCTATCGGTCTGACGATGCTGGTGTTTGCCGGGCATCTGCTGCTGGGCGCCGCGGTTGTGGTGGCTACTGATCTTGGATTCTCCGAGCGCGTCATCGGCCTGACCGTGGTGGCCGTCGGCACGTCGCTGCCGGAACTGGCTACGTCATTGATCGCAGCCTTGCGCGGACAACGCGACATCGCCGTCGGCAACGTGATTGGCGCCAACCTGTTCAACCTGCTCGGGGTGCTCGGCCTCACCGCACTGATCGCGCCGACGCCGCTGTCGGTGTCGCCTAATGCACTGGATTTCGACCTGCCGGTGATGCTCGGCGTCGCCGCGCTGTGCCTGCCGGTGTTCTATTCCGGCTACCGCGTGACGCGTGCCGAAGGTTTGCTGCTGCTCGGTTTGTATCTGGTCTACGGGCTGCATGTGGTGTCGTTCACCACCGGCATGCCGCTGGCCGGCAAGCTGGAGCGGCTGATGCTGTTTTATGTCTTGCCGACGCTGTTGACGTTCCTGCTGTTCACGTCGATCCGCGCCTGGCGCCGCCAACACCACAAGAGGGATATGCCATGACCGAATCGAAGCAGTCCGGGGTTGAAGTCCGCCGTCAGGTAATGGGCGACGCGTTCGTTGATCGCGCCTTGGGCAACGCCACCGAGTTCACCCAGCCGCTGCAGGATTTCGTCAATGAACACGCCTGGGGTGGCGTGTGGAATCGCGAAGGTCTACCGCTGAAAACCCGCAGCCTGATCACCCTCGCCGCGCTGACCGCGTTGAAGTGTCCGCAGGAGTTGAAAGGCCATGTGCGCGGTGCCCTGAACAATGGCTGCACGGTGGACGAAATTCGTGAGGCGTTGCTGCATTGTGCGGTGTACGCCGGTGTGCCGGCGGCGATCGATGCGTTTCGTGCGGCGCAGGAAGTGATCGACAGTTACGAGAAAAGCTAAAAGATCGCAGCCTTCGGCAGCGCCTACAGGAGACCGCATTCCCATGTAGGAGCTGCCGCAGGCTGCGATATTTTGATCCTGCCCCTCAGATCCACCCACCCCACTGCAAAACAAAAATCCCGATATTGGTGGTAATCGCTGCCATCAACGTGGTCATCACGATAATCGCCGCCGCCAACTCATGATTGCCCTGCGCCGCTCGGGCCATGACAAAACTCGCCGCCGCCGTCGGGCTGCCAAAGTACAGAAACAGAATCCCCAGCTCCGCGCCGCGAAATCCCCACAACCAAGCTCCCAATGTTGCCAGCACTGGCAAACCGATCATCTTCACTAGACTGGAACTGAGCGCCATATTGCCGCTCTTGCGCAACGCTGCCAGTGACAGCGTGCCGCCAATGCAGATCAACGCCAGCGGCAAGGTGGTCTGCGCCAGATACTGACCGGAGGTCTCCAGCCAACCCGGCAAACCGATCTTGAAATAGGCAAACGGCGCCGCCGCAATCACGCTGATGATCAGCGGATTACTGAACACGCTTTTGCAGATGCTCCACGGATCGGACTTGATCACCGGGCTGTATACCGCCAGCACGATGGTCGACAACGTGTTGTAGAACAGGATCACCAGCGCCGCGAGAATCGCCCCGAGGGAAATCCCGTAATCGCCGTACATGCTCGCCGCCAGTGCCAGACCGATCACGCCGTTATTGCCGCGAAACGCGCCTTGGGTATAGATGCCGCGATCTTCACGCGGACAACGGAAAATCGCCCAGCCCCAGGCCAGGGCAAAGCTCACCAGCGTGGCAAGGGAGAAGTAGATCAGCAGGGACGGTTGCAAAGCGGCGTGCAGATCAGCGTGCAGAATGCCGAGAAACAGCAGCGCCGGCATGGTGACGTTGAACACCAGTGACGAGGCGGTGTGGATGAAATTGTCGTTGATCCAGTCGATGCGCTTGAGCAGCACACCGAGAAACAGCATGGCAAACACCGGCGCGGTGATGTTCAGGGTTTCGAGGAAGATTGCCAGCATGCCGGGGAGCCTTGGGTGAGCGTCGTTAGGGGGCTAATGATAAGCCAAAAGCATCAAAAGCCCCTCACCCTAACCCTCTCCCCGAGGGAGAGGGGACCGATCGGGGGATATTCTGAAAATCCACCGACCTGAAATGACATCGCTGAATCCATAATCAACTCGGTATTTCAAGTCGATGTATAGCGCCAGACAACTCGATCAGCCCCTCACCCTAACCCTCTCCCCGAGGGAGAGGGGACCGATCGGGGGATATTCTAAAAATCCACCGACCTGAAATGACATCGCTGAATCCATAATCAACTCGGTATTTCAAGTCGATGTATAGCGCCAGACAACTCGATCAGCCCCTCACCCTAACCCTCTCCCCAAAGGAGAGGGGACCGATCGCGGGATATTGCAGAAATCCATCGACCTGAAATGACTTCGTTGAATCCATAATCAACTCGGTATTTCAGGTCGATGTATTGCGCAAGACAACTCGGTCGGCCCCCTCTCCCTCAGGGAGAGGGCTGGGGTGAGGGTAGCTCTTGACCCCCCCAAAAAACCATCAAGTAATCGGCGCCGGGTTGAACAACGTAATGTCGTTATGCAGCTTGTGCTTCTCCGCCCATGTCTGCTGCTTGCCGCTCGCCACATCCAGATAGTAGTGGAACAACTCCCAGCCCAATTCCTCGATGGTCGCGCGTCCAGTGGCAATCCGCCCGGCGTCGATATCGATCAGATCCGGCCAGCGCTGCGCCAATTCCGTGCGCGTCGAGACCTTCACCACCGGGGCCATCGCCAGACCATACGGCGTGCCACGCCCGGTGGTGAACACATGCAGGTTCATCCCCGCCGCCAACTGCAACGTACCGCAGACAAAATCGCTCGCCGGCGTCGCGCAGAAAATCAAACCCTTGTGCTTGAAACGCTCGCCCGGGCCAAGCACGCCATTGATCGCGCTGCAGCCGGATTTGACGATCGACCCCAGCGACTTCTCGACAATGTTCGACAGCCCGCCCTTCTTGTTACCCGGCGTGGTGTTGGCGCTGCGATCCGCCTCACCCTTGGCCAGATAACGGTCGTACCAATCCATCTCGCGCACCAACTCCTCGGCGACGGTTTTGCTTTCGGCGCGTGAAGTCAGCAGGTAAATCGCATCGCGCACTTCGGTGACTTCGGAAAACATCACCGTCGCCCCCGCCCGCAGCAGCAGGTCCGAGGCGTAGCCCAGTGCCGGGTTGGCAGTGATCCCGGAAAACGCATCGCTGCCGCCGCACTGCATGCCGAGGATCAGCTCGGACGCTGGCACGGTTTCGCGGCGGCGCTGGTCGAGCTTCTTCAGGCGGACTTCGGCCAGTTCCATGATCTGCTCGATCATTTCGGTAAAACCGTGACTGGAATCCTGCAAGCGGTACAACCACGGATCGCTGAGATCCACCGAGGCATCGTCCTCGTGCATCACCTGCCCGGCCTGCAATTTCTCGCAGCCCAGACTGATCACCAGCGCCTCGCCGCCCAGGTTCGGGTTGCGTGCCAGATTGCGCACGGTACGAATCGGGATGTAGGCATCGGTGGCGGTAATCGCCACGCCGCAGCCATAACTGTGGGTCAGCGCCACCACGTCATCGACGTGCGGGTACTTCGGCAGCAGTTCTTCCTTGATGCGTTTCACCGCGTGATCGAGTACGCCGGTAACGCACTGCACCGTGGTGGTGATCCCGAGAATGTTGCGCGTGCCGACGGTACCGTCGGCGTTGCGATAACCCTCGAAGGTGAAACCTTCCAGCGGTGTCTGCGCGTCCGGTACGTCGGTGGACAGCGGCAAGCTGTCCAGCGGCGGTGCGGTCGGCATGCGCAGTTGATCTTCCTTGACCCAACTGCCGCGGCGAATCGGCTGTAATGCGTAGCCGATCACCTGACCGTAGCGAATCACCGGGCCGCCCTCGGGTATGTCTTCGAGGGTGACCTTGTGGCTCTGCGGCACAAATTCCAGCGTCACCAGGCCATCGGCAAACTCAGTACCGGCCGGGGCGCCCTGGTCGTTGACCACTACCACCACATTGTCCCGCTCGTGCAGGCGGATGTAGCGCGGCGAGTCGGAATGTTCAATCAACTGCATGACGCCGCTCCTCAGGAATGCGCTTGAGACAATTTACCGGTGGCTTCAGCACCGCCATTGGTTGGCGGCTCTTTAAGAACCACGCGTTTGATCGGGCCAACGATGACCAGATAGCTGAACACCGCGACCAGTGCATTGGCACCGACGAACACTAGTGCCCATTTGAACGAGCCGGTGGAGCTGATGATGTAGCCAATCACGATCGGCGTGGTGATCGAAGCGATGTTGCCGAAAGTGTTGAACAGGCCACCGCTCAGACCGGCGATCTGTTTTGGCGAAGTGTCGGAGACCACCGCCCAACCGAGTGCACCAACGCCTTTGCCGAAGAAGGCCAGGGCCATGAAGCCGACGACCATCCATTCCACATCAACATAGTTGCAGGCAACGATGCTGCTCGACACCAGCAGACCGGCAATGATCGGCGCTTTGCGGGCGAAGGTCAGCGAGTGGCCCTTGCGCAGCAGATAATCGGAAATCACCCCGCCGAGCACCCCACCGATAAAGCCGCAGATGGCCGGCAACGAGGCGATGAAACCGGCCTTGAGAATGGTCATGCCACGCTCTTGCACCAGGTACACCGGGAACCAGGTCAGGAAGAAATAGGTGATGCCGTTGATGCAGTACTGGCCCAGATACACGCCAAGCATCATGCGGTTGGTCAGCAACTGACGGATGTAGTCCCATTTCGGACCGTCGGACTTTTTACCCTTCTGATCCATGTCGACCATGCCGCCGTTTTCAGCGATGTGGTTGAACTCAGCCTCGTTGATGCGCGGGTGTTCACGCGGGCTGTAGATCACTTTCAGCCAGACCAGCGAGAAGATGATGCCAAGGATGCCCATGACGATAAACACGTGCTCCCAACCGAAGGAATACACGATCCAGCCCATCAGCGGTGCGAACAACACAGTGGCAAAGTATTGCGCCGAGTTGAAGATCGCCGAGGCAGTGCCGCGTTCAGCGGTTGGAAACCACGCCGCAACAATGCGCGCGTTACCGGGGAACGAAGGCGCTTCAGCCAGCCCGACGAGGAAGCGCAGCATGAACAGCGCCACGATGGCGGTGGACATGCCGAACTCACCGACAAAGCCTTGCAGCACGGTGAACAGCGACCAGGTGAAGATGCTCAGGGCATAGACTTTTTTCGAGCCGAAGCGATCGAGCAGCCAGCCACCGGGGATTTGCCCGGCCACGTAGGCCCAACCGAATGCAGAGAAGATATAGCCGAGGGTAACCGCGTCGATGCCCAGATCTTTTTGCAGGCTGGAGCCGGCGATGGCGATCGTGGCGCGGTCGGCGTAGTTGATCGTGGTCACCAGAAACAGCATGAGCAGGATCAAATAGCGGACGTGAGTCGGCTTGGACGATTGCATGTAGAGGTACTCCCACTGATTATTTTTATGCGCGGGTGAATCTTCTTTGGTCTTGCATCTATTCCCTGTAGGAGCTGCCGAAGGCTGCGATCTTTTAAGATCAAAAGATCGCAGCCTTCGGCAGCTCCTACAGGGGTATTGCGTTTATCAGGAGCCTACGTAGGCGGTTTTCACCACGGTATAGAACTCTTGCGCATAGCGGCCTTGCTCGCGGGAGCCATAGGATGAACCTTTACGCCCACCGAACGGAACGTGGTAATCCACACCAGCGGTCGGCAGGTTGACCATGACCATCCCGGCCTGGGAGTGACGCTTGAAGTGGTTGGCGTACTTCAACGAGGTGGTTGCAATACCCGCCGACAGACCGAATTCGGTGTCATTGGCCATCGCCAGCGCCGCGTCGTAATCGGCCACGCGAACGATGTTGGCCACTGGGCCGAAAATTTCTTCACGGCTGATGCGCATGGACGCTTCGCTGTCGGCAAACAGGGTGGGCGCGAGGAAGTAACCCTCGGTGTCGCAGGTCACCAAACCACCGCCGCTGACCAGACGCGCACCTTCGGACTGGCCGATGTCGATGTACTTCATGTCCTGCTCAAGCTGAGCCTGAGAAACAACCGGACCGATGTCGGTGCCGGATTTCAGCGCGTGGCCGACCTTGATCGACTTCATGCGCTCGGCCATGGCCTCAACGAACTGGTCGTGAATCCCGGCAGTGACAATCAAGCGGCTCGACGCGGTGCAACGCTGGCCGGTGGAGTAGAACGCGCTCTGCACGGACAGCTCGACTGCTTGCTTGAGGTCGGCGTCGTCGAGAATGATCTGCGGGTTCTTGCCGCCCATTTCCAGTTGAACCTTGGCCTGGCGCGACACGCAGTTGACCGCGATCTGACGACCCACACCCACCGAACCGGTGAAGCTGATACCGTCGACTTTCGGGCTCTGCACCAACGCATCGCCAACCACGCGACCGCTGCCCATCACCAGGTTGAACACGCCGGCCGGGAAGCCTGCGCGGGAGATGATTTCCGCCAGTGCCCAGGCGCAACCCGGCACCAGATCGGCCGGTTTCAATACCACGCAGTTGCCGTAGGCCAAGGCTGGCGCGATTTTCCACGCCGGAATTGCAATCGGGAAGTTCCACGGGGTGATCAGACCGACCACGCCGAGTGCTTCGCGGGTGACTTCAACATTGACGCCCGGACGCACCGACGGCACGTAATCGCCGGACAGACGCAGGCACTCACCGGCGAAGAATTTGAAGATGTTGCCGGCGCGGGTCACTTCGCCGATGGCTTCGGGCAGGGTTTTGCCCTCTTCCCGGGCCAGCAACGTGCCGAGTTCTTCGCGACGGGCGAGGATTTCGGTGCCGACTTTATCCAGCGAATCGTGGCGGGCCTGAATGCCCGAAGTCGACCACGCTGGGAAGGCCGCGCGGGCGGCGTCGATGGCGGCGTGAACCTGAGTCAGATCAGCCTTGGCGTAATCGCCGATGGTGTCGCTCAGTTCCGACGGGTTGATGTTGGCCGAGTAGTCGGCACCGGCAACCCATTCACCATTAATGTAGTTGTCGTAGCGTTTTGCAGTTGTCACAGGGGCAGCCCTCACATCTCAAAGCCTTCACGCAAAAAGCCGCTGATTGCTCAGCGGCCTCGCTTTTCTCGGGTGTTACTGCGCACCTTGCTTGTCGATCAGCGCGGCGAGCATTTCGTACTCTTCGCCGGTCAGGTCAGTCAGCGGCGCCCGCACCGGGCCTGCGTCATAGCCGGCGATTTTCGCGCCGGCCTTGACGATGCTCACGGCGTAACCGGCCTTGCGGTTGCGGATGTCGAGGTACGGCAGGAAGAAGTCGTCGATGATCTTGCCGACGGTGGCGTGATCTTCACGGGCGATCGCGTGGTAGAAGTCCATCGCGGTTTTCGGGATGAAATTGAACACCGCCGAGGAGTAGACCGGCACGCCCAAAGCCTTGTAGGCAGCGGCGTAGACTTCGGCGGTCGGCAGACCACCCAGATAGCTGAAGCGATCACCGAGGCGGCGACGGATCGACACCATCAACTCGATATCACCCAGACCATCCTTGTAGCCGATCAGGTTCGGGCAGCGCTCGGCCAGACGTTCCAGCAGCGGCGCGTTGAGGCGGCAAACGTTGCGGTTGTAGACGACCACGCCGATGTTGACCGATTTACACACGGCTTCAACGTGAGCGGCAACACCGTCCTGGCTGGCTTCGGTCAGGTAGTGCGGCAGCAGCAACAGGCCTTTGGCGCCTAGACGCTCGGCTTCCTGCGCGTATTCGATGGCCTGACGGGTCGAACCACCGACACCGGCCAGAATCGGCACGCTGGTGGCGCAGGTGTCGACGGCAGTCTTGATGATTTCCGAATATTCGCTGGCGGCCAGGGAGAAGAACTCACCGGTGCCGCCGGCGGCGAACAAGGCTGAAGCGCCATACGGGGCCAGCCATTCCAGGCGTTTGATGTAGCCCGCGCGGTTGAAATCGCCCTGCGCGTTGAAATCGGTCACCGGGAAGGACAGCAGGCCGGCAGAGAGGATGGACTTCAGTTCTTGTGGATTCATTATTCGAACACCCTGGTAGCAACGTTTTTTTGTGAGTGGATCGTTCAGCACTCGCTGAAGTTGTAGGTCATCGTACAACTTAAAAGATAACCGTCAACTGCATTTCATCGTTGTGGGTGGTTTTTTGTCGGACAAAACTGTTTAAGGCTTGGCAGGACTCGTCGCAAAAGCCCGTGCTTAAAGGGTTCCAGCGCGGAAATGTCTGGTCAAGATTCGTTTACTGAGCGCTGGAGAAACGCCGGGTAAGGTGCGACGACTGCCACGAAGGATCGTGGCGGACCTTCGAAGGAAACCGAAATGTTTGTGAATTATGCTGCACCGACCCTCGCGCAAGTCGCCTCTTCTGACTCTGACACCCTCACCCTTCAGCTATCCGCGCTACCCGATGTACTGATCGTCCAGGTCCCGGACTCCAGCGATTTTCCGGCGAACTGGAGTGTTTACCCAATTCTCGGTGACGACCCGGAAGAGCCGGAATGGGCAGGCGAAGAAGTGGACACCGGCACCTGGGACGATGCCGAAGACGAGATGGAGAAACTGACGGGGATCGAGTTGCAGTTGCCTAAAGAGGTGCTGCGTCCGTACCTGAACAGGGAGGTTGAATTGCGATACAAGTTTTGTGATGAGTCGAGTATGGAGCCGTTTTCGCAGGTGTTGAGGTTGCGGATCGAGGGCTGAATCTTGTCGTGCGGGAGCGGTGACCGTTCGTCGGAACTGGTATTTCTTACAGGTGTGTAAGAGGGCTTCGCGCTTCTTAAATAGAAGCGCGCGGGTGACATCAATGCGCCGGCGCTTTCGATAACCAAAAGTTCAATAGAAGGATCTTGACCATGAACGCACAAACTCAAACCTTGCCAGCCCCGACTCTCGAGCAAGCCGAAAAAGGCACAGTCTACATTAGCCGACTTTCCGACCCGACAGATGCCTTAGTCCCTGCAGGACATGACGCCTCTGTAGGTGACCAATTGCAGCTATCCCTCGAGAGAACTCAAGGCGCTCCCTGGAATAGCAAACTATTCGTTATTACTCATCACCATGTCGGGAAGCCCATTGCGTTTGCGATCCCGAAGAGTGCGTTTGCAGTAGGTGTGGTAGCGGGTGAACAAGCCACCTTAACGTACAAAATCACCAAACCGTCTGGTATTGAAGTGATCTCTTCACAAGCCAAATTCAAACTGGAGCCTTAACCCTCAGCCCCTCTGCGCCTGCGCCTCTTCATGGGCCTGGCGCAGTCTTTCACGGCTGTTGGTCAAATGCAGACGCATCGCCGCACGCGCTGCATCGGAATCCTGACGGGCAATCGCGTCGTAGATTTCTTCGTGCTCACGGCTCAGGCGACTCATGTAGTGCTGTTGATCATCGTGAGCCAAGCGCGCCGAATTCAGCCGCGTACGCGGAATGATGCTGGTGCCCAAGTGGGTCATGATGTCGGTGAAGTAGCGGTTGCCGGTAGACAGTGCGATTTCCAGGTGGAAGGCAAAGTCGGACGCGACAGCATCACTGGCGTGGGCAGCGCTTTCGTTGAGCGCATCGAGGGCGGCGCGCATGGTTGCCAATTGCTCAGGGCTGCGACGTTGCGCGGCAAGGCCGGCAGATTCGACTTCGAGGCTGATGCGCAATTCAAGGATGGCGAGTACGTCACGCAGGGTGACGACGGTGGCCGGGTCGATGCGAAAACCGCTCGGGCTTGGCGTGTCGAGTACAAAGGTGCCGATGCCGTGGCGAGTCTCCACCTGGCCGGCAGCCTGCAAACGGGAAATCGCCTCGCGCACCACGGTACGGCTGACGCCATGGGCTTCCATGATCGCCGACTCGGTAGGCAATTTGTCACCGCGTTTAAGCAGGCCATCGCGGATCTGCTCGCTCAGCACCGTCACCAGTTCCTGGGCCAGGCTGCGGCGCTTGCGCGGGAGACGCGGGGTGTCGATCAGGTTTTCCATGGTGTGCATCTTGTCTCGAAAATTCGGCTTGGAGGCATGATAGCTCAAGCGGGTTGTACGATCACTTTCCATTTCCATACAAAACCTGTGGGAGCTGGCTTGCCAGCGATGAGGCCATACCAGTCGATGAAGATGTCGACTGAACCAACGCCATCGCTGGCAAGCCAGCTCCCACATGGGATGTGTATTGATCAGGCAGTTACGGTCTGTTCAACCAAATGCCCGCTGTCGATCCGCACATGGCGCGGATGGAAGCGTTTCAAACTGCTGCGATGGCCGACGCTGACAATGCTCAGCCCCGGTATCTGATCAATCAACGCCTGATACAGCGTCGCTTCATCTTCCTCATCCATCGCCGAAGTCGCTTCGTCCATGTACAGCCATTGCGGTGCGTAAAGCAGCGCACGGGCGAAGGCCAAGCGTTGCTGTTCACCCGGCGAGAGCATGCGTTGCCAGTGATTGGCCTCGTCCAGCCGCGCGACCAGATGCGGCAAGCGGCAGGTTTCCAGCACTTGTGCATAACGTTCAGACGCGTAGGTGTCACCCGGTTGTGGATAACTCAGTGCCTCGCGCAGGGTGCCGATCGGCAGATACGGCTTTTGCGGCAGGAACAGATAGCGCGCCGCCGGCAAGCGGATGTTGCCGTGCCCCGCCGGCCACAAATGCCCCATCGCCCGCAGCAATGTGGACTTGCCGCTGCCGGAGCGACCGCTGAGCATCACCCGCTCACCCGGTTCGACGGTCATGTCGGCATTGGTCAGCAGATGACGACCGTCGGCCAGATCCAGACCAAGGTTGTGCACCTGCAATTCGCTGCCCTGATTCTGCACATCGATGGCCGGGATGCGCTCTTCGTTGTCACTCATGGCCTGACGGAAACTCAACAGACGATCACAGGTAGCGCGCCACGCGGCGAGCTCCGAATACGCGCTGATGAACCAGCTGAAGTTCTCCTGCACGTTGCCGAATGCCGAATTGATTTGCATCAGCTCGCCCAGCTCTATCTTGCCTGCCAGATAACGCGGGGCCGCGACGATGAACGGAAAGATGATTGCGATCTGGCCGTAGCCGGAAGTGAAGAACGTCAGGCGCTTGGACACGCGCATGATGTCCCAGAAGTTGTGCCAGACCAGCCCGAAACGGCTGCTCAAACGACGATTTTCGTTCGGCTCACCGTTATACAAGGCGATGCTTTCGGCGTTCTCGCGCACGCGCACCATGGAGAAACGCAGGTCTGCTTCGAAACGTTGTTGTTGGTTGTTCAGGCCGATCAAGCGTCGACCGATCAGGTGCGTCAGCCAACTGCCGACCGCTGCATAAATCAGCGCACACCAGAACATGTAGCCGGGAATCTCGATGCCGAAGACTTCGATGCTGCCGGAAACGCCCCACAAAATGATCGAGAACGACACCAGACTGACCACGGTACGAATCAGCCCGAGGCCCAGGCTCAGGGTGTTGGCGGTAAAGGTGTTGAGGTCTTCGGAAATCCGCTGGTCGGGGTTATCGGTGTAACCGCCCTGCTCCAGCTGATAGTAGTTTTTGTTGCCGAGCCAGCGCTTGAAGTGGTTTTCGGTCAGCCACGCCCGCCAGCGGATGGTCAGCATCTGCGTCAGGTACAGGCGATACACCGCCCCAAGAATCGCGACCGTGGCGATGCCGCAGAAATACAGGATCAACTGCCAGAACGCCGCTTCGTCCTTCTTTTGCAGGGCGTTATAGAAATCCTTGTACCAACTGTTGATCCACACCGAGATCGCCACGCTGAAGAGCGACAGCGCGATCACGGCAATCAGCAATGTCCAGGCCTTGCCCTTCTCTTCGCTGCGCCAGTAAGGCGTGGTCATCGCCCAAACCTTGCGAAAAAACTGCCCGCGCACAGCATCGTTGACCGCGGAATATTCAGCGTTCTGATTCATGGATAAGGCTCGATATAGAAAAGAACAGACACGCACCGATCATAGATGATCGGTGCGTTTTATCGCGAGGGCTGGCGATGGTCGTTCAGCGCAGGTTCAGCGACGAACCGGGCGCTTTTGCAGTTTGCGCTGCAGGGTGCGGCGGTGCATGCCCAAGGCGCGGGCAGTGGCGGAGATGTTGCCTTCGTGCTCGGTGAGCACGCGCTGGATGTGCTCCCACTGCAGGCGGTCGACCGACATCGGGTTTTCCGGCACCAGACTGTCGAGGTCGGCATGTTCGGAGAGCAACGCGGCCAGCACGTCGTCGGCATCGGCGGGTTTGCACAGGTAGTTGCAGGCGCCGCGTTTGATCGCTTCGACCGCGGTGGCAATGCTCGAATAACCGGTGAGGATCACCACGCGCATTTCCGGGTCCAGCTCCAGCAGTTTGGGCAGCAGCACCAGGCCGGAGTCGCCGTCCATTTTCAGGTCGAGCGCAGCGTAATCAGGCAGATCGGCCTGGGCGATGGTCAGGCCTTCCTCGGCGGAACCGGCGGTGCTGACGCGAAAGCCACGGCGAGCCATCGCGCGGGCCATCACTCGGGTAAACGTTGCGTCGTCGTCGACCAGCAGCAAATGCGGCAGTTCTTCGCCTTCGACTTGGATTTCGTCACTCATGTTGGTCTCCTCGGGCGCCGTGGGGCAGGCGCAGCTCGGTGAGCGTGCCGCCTTCCTCATGACTATAGAGTTTCACTGAGCCGCCGGCGCGTGTCACGCTGGCCTTGCTCAAAAACAGGCCCAGGCCGAAACCTTTGCCCTTGGTGGTAAAAAACGGTTTGCCGATCTGTTCGGCGATGGCCAGCGGCACACCGGCGCCGTGGTCACGAATGCTGATGGTCACGGTTTCCGCATCCCAATCCAAGGTCACCTTGAGGTTTTCCGGGCAGGCGTCGGCGGCATTGTTGAGCAGATTCAGTAAAGCCTGGGTCAGATCCGGCGGCGGTGCCATGCGCGGCACCGTGCCCTGGCCGAGACGGTGGAAGCGATAACTGGCCTCCGGACGCATCAGGTGCCAGCGGTTCAGCGCTTCGTCGAGCCAGTCGGTGACGTCCTGCATCTCGACAGCCAGACGCCGGTTGGCCTCGGCGGCGCGCACCAGTTGTTGCAAGGTCTCTTTGCACAACTTGACCTGATCCTGCAGCACCTTCAGATCGTCCTGCAACATCGGGTCGTGGTGATCCTGCTGCATCTCTTTGAGCAGCACACTCATGGTCGCCAGCGGCGTGCCCAGTTCATGGGCGGCACCAGCGGCTTGCGTGGCGACGGCGAGCAATTGCTGGTCACGCAGGCCTTCTTCACGACGGATCGCGCGCAATTCTTCCTGACGGCGCAACTCTTCAGCCATGCGCGCCGCGAAGAAGGTGATCACCGCAGCGGCCAGCGCGAAGCTCAGCCACATGCCGTAGATCTGCAGGTTCTCGCGAGCGACCGGCAAGGTTTCCAGCGGATAGAACCGCGTCAACATCACGGTGTACAACGCCAGCGCGATGCCGGACAAGATCACCGAATAACGCCACGGCAGCGTCACCGCGGCGATGGTCAGCGGCACCAGATAATAGGAAACAAAGGGATTGGTCGAACCACCGGAGAAGTACAGCAGCGCGCTGTGGATAACCAGATCGCAGGCCAATTGCAGGGCGTATTCGAGTTCGGTCACTGGCCACGAGGTACGCAAACGCACCGCGGTAAACACGCAGAGCAGCGTCGAGCAGCCAAGGGTCATCGCCAGTTGCACCCACGGCAATGGCAACAATTGCAGCCAGTAGGCCAGGCCAACGGAGCCGGCCTGCGCGGCGAGCACCAGGGTGCGGATGAAAGTCAGTCGCCAGAGGTTCTGGCGAGTGGCGGAAGTCAATTGTACGGGGGCGAGCATGAGCTCTCCTGATGAGCGCTCCAGGCGGATCGCACGGAGTATAACCAAGCCGCGCCCTTGAGAGGCGAAAGTGCGGCAAACGACCACATGGCGAAAACATCTTCGGCGGCTATAAGGGCCTCTTCGCGAGCAGGCTCGCTCCCACCTTTGAAATGCATTCCCCTGTGGGAGCGAGCCTGCTCGCGATTGGCTGCGCAGCAGCCCCGGCCATCTGTATAGAAGTTGTAACTGGGCGAACCGGATCATAAAAGCTAGAGTCTGATGGTTTCACGCAGGCCCCCGAACCATCACCTGCGCCCTCATCAAGGAGCTTTCATGCACACATTTCGCCGCAGCGCCGCCCTTCTCGCCCTGACCGTCGGCAGCATCGCCAGCCTTCCGGCGCTGGCCGCCGATGAGCTGCACTACAACCAGATTTCCCTGCGCGCCGAAGTCAGCACGGAAGTCGCCCGCGACCTGATGATCGTCACCCTTTACACCGAAGAACAAAACACCGACCCGGCCAAACTCGCCGCCGACGTCAGTACCACCATGAACAAGGCGCTGGCCCAGGCCAAGCAAGTCAAAGACATCACCCTGCGCCAGGGCAGCCGCAACAGTTATCCGATCTACGACACAAAAGGCCAGAAGATCACCGGCTGGCGCGAACGTGCCGAACTGCGCCTGGAAAGCGCCGACTTTGCCGCCCTGTCCAAACTCACCGGCGAACTGCTCGGCGATCTGAAAATGGGCGGCATGGACTTCGCCATCGCCGACCCGACCCGCAAGGCCAGCGAAGACCAATTGCTCAAAGAAGCCGTCACCGCCTTCAAGGCCCGCGCCCAACTGGCCACCGACGCACTGGGCGGCAAGGGCTACAAAATCGTCAACCTGAACCTCAACAGCAACGGTTATCCACAACCGTACCTGCGCGCACCGATGATGATGAAAGCGGCGGCGATGGATTCGGCGCCGGTGACGCCGGAAGTTGAAGCGGGTACGAGCCAGGTCAGCATGACCGCTGATGGTTCGATTGAAGTGTTGATGCAGTGATGTGATTCGAGCTGAATAAAAAACCGCCGATCTGTGAAGGGTCGGCGGTTTTTTTGTGCCCGGGATTTGTAGCGAACGATCCGCCGCCATCGCTGGCAAGCCAGCTCCCACAAGGTCATGCGTCGATTTCAAAATCAGCACAAAAACCTGTGGGAGCTGGCTTGCCAGCGATGAACGATAACGCGGTCTCAGGTTTGTAGATCAACCCGATCCAGCGCCCGGCTCACCGCCAGTTCAGCCAGCATGATGATCTGCTGAATACCGAGCACCGTATTTCGCTGCAAACCGCTCAATTCATTGGCGAAGTTGCTGGCTGCGGCGCTAGCGGAGGCCAGTGACTCACAGGCGTGGGCGAGCAGGCTCTCGGTGTCGACATTGGGGCAGACCATGAACATCGTGCTGGGTTGGCGCGGTTTTCTGGTTTCGGGGATGAGGTAGAAATCGAGGGCGCGTTTGATAGCTTCGCGGTTTCGAGCGAGGTCTTCGGCGCGGAGGGCTTCTTCGAGTGGGGTTTCGAGGGGTGGGTCGGGGATTACTTTATCCATGGAGCATTTCCTTACGAATGACGCCATTCATTTCCGATCTCACTCGAGAAATGAGGTGGCAACTATGTACGGAGTGAGATTACCGGTAAGGAAACCAACCCGGCCGGACAAAAGTCCGCCCGTACATAGCCGCCATAAAAACTGCTGACAGCATGAGCTGGCGGCGATTATGGAGGGGCTTGTGCAGGTTTCCAAATTCAATAACCGGGAATCTCACCTCCCGATCGCTGAGTCTTCAGCGACAGCCAAAGACTAGAGAGCCCACGTCCGACGGACAACCTGAAAACCTTGTGGGAAGGTTCTGGTTATCTGACACAGATTTAAACAGCCAAAAGCAAACCCTCACCCTAGCCCTCTCCCAGAGGGAGAGGGGACTGACCGAGGTGTTTGGGAGAGTTACGCCGACGTGAAATACCGAGCCGAACTCAGATTCTGGAACAGATCAAAAGCCCCTCACCCTAGCCCTCTCCCGGAGGGAGAGGGGACTGACCGTGGTGTTTGGGAGAGCTACGCCGACGTGCGATACCGAGTTGAACTCAGACTTTGAAAAACACACAAATCGGCTCCCTCTCCCTCGGGAGAGGGCTGGGGTGAGGGGCGAATCCACCACAAAACCAAAGCCGAACACCCGCTCTTCACCACTCAATAGGCCGAGTGTCAGCTCGCCTGCTCTTGATCTTGATCCACGGGCGACGTCGGAAGGCTGAGTGGAGGGATTGATCCGGGCGTGGGAGCGCAGCGACCGTTTGGCGCAGCCAAACACAGCGAGAGGAGGTGCAGCGAAGCAAACCGTAGACGCTGCGCCCGGATCGATCCCGGAGCGAAGGAACCTCGAGCCCCAGCGAGCGGGCCGCACGTAGGAGCAAGCCTTTTTGGTTACTTTTTCGGCGCCTGGAAAAAGTGACCCGCCGTAAGGGCGGAACCCTAAGCAGCCATAACCGAAGCAACGGATATGTACCCAATAAAAAACGCCCAGATATACCGAGATAGACACTCCCCCGAGAAAAACGATATTTCCGATACCCCGCTATTCCCCGCTAATCTCAACCAACAACCACCTCCAATTTCCCCGGGGACTCCATGCCAAGATCCACATTGAAACCGCTCCTGATCTCCCTGGCCCTGGCCACAACCGCCCCTCTAGCAAACGCCGCCACCACCCTGGTCTACTGCTCCGAAGCCAGCCCCGCCGGCTTCGACCCCAGCCAATACACCAGCGGCACCGACTTCGACGCCTCCGCCGAAACCGTCTTCAACCGCCTCACCCAATTCAAACGCGGCGGCACCGACATCGAACCCGGCCTGGCGACAAAATGGGACATCTCCCCGGAAGGCCTGCAATACACCTTCCACCTGCGCCAAAACGTAAAATTCCACACCACCGACTACTTCAAACCCACCCGAGACTTCAACGCCGACGACGTGCTCTTCACCTTCCAGCGCCTGCTCGACCCGGACAACGCCTTCCGCAAGGCCTACCCCGCCGAGTCCCCGTACTTCACCGACATGGGCCTCAACACCACAATCAAATCGGTAGAAAAACTCGACGACCAGACCGTGCGCTTCAACCTCAACAACGTTGACGCCGCGTTCGTGCAAAACCTCGCCATGAGCTTCGCCTCGGTGCAATCAGCCGAATACGCCGCCCAACTGTTGAAGGAAGGCAAAGCCGCCGACCTCAACCAGAAGCCGATCGGCACCGGCCCGTTCGTGTTCAAGCGCTATCAGAAGGATTCACAAATCCGCTACGCCGCCAACACGGCCTACTGGAAACCCGAAGACGTCAAAATCGATAACCTGATTTTCTCGATCACTCCCGACGCCGCCGTGCGCCTGCAAAAACTCAAGGCCGGCGAATGCCAGGTCAGCGGCTACCCACGCCCGGCCGACATCGAAGTGATGGAAAAAGACCCGAACCTGCGCGTGCTCAAACAAGCCGGTTTCAACCTCGGCTTCCTCGCCTACAACACCACCCATGCGCCTCTCGACCAGCTCAAAGTGCGGCGGGCGCTGGACATGGCTATCGACAAACCAGCGATCATCAAAGCCGTCTACCAAAGCGCCGGCCAGTTGGCCCAAAACGCCTTGCCGCCGGCGCAATGGTCGTATGACCCGAATATCAAGGACGCGCCCTACGACCCGGAAAAAGCAAAGGTGCTACTGAAAGAAGCAGGGGTTGCGCCGGGTACAACCATCAACCTTTGGGCGATGACAGTGCAGCGCGCTTCGAACCCGAATGCGCGCATGTCGGCGCAGATGATCCAGCAAGATTGGGAGAAAATCGGCATCAAGGCCAACATCGTCAGCTACGAATGGGGCGAGTACATCAAACGCGCCAAAAATGGCGAACACGACGCCATGATCTATGGTTGGACAGGTGACAACGGTGACCCGGACAACTGGCTTGGCGTGCTCTACAGCTGCGCGGCGGTGAAAGGCAGCAACTATGCCAAATGGTGCGACCCGGCCTACGACAAACTGGTGCAACAGGCCAAGGTTTCGACCGACAAGGCGCAACGGGTAAAACTGTATCAACAGGCGCAACTGATCCTTAAACAGCAGGTGCCGATCACTCCGATTGCCAACTCCACGGTGTTCCAGCCGCTGCGCAAGGAAGTCACTGACTTCCGGATCAGCCCGTTCGGTCTTACCCCCTTCTATGGCGTGGGTATAAATAAGTAACACCAAGCCCCAAGGCGGCGCGCATAACGTGACCAGCGCACCTTTTTGGGGCTTCATTTGCACCGTAAAAACCACCCGCAAACGGTCAAATGCGTCAGAAGTTATACAGATGCGACATTAAGGTACGTTCGTGCCACGCTTTGAGGCCGGCAGCCGTTCTGGATCTTGCAATGGGTATGGCCCCTGCATAAGTATCCGCAGGCACGACTCACGAGGTCGTACCTCACAACTAAAAAATGACAACAAATCATGAGGCCAACATGCTTAAACACGCGGTCATTCCGTTTTTAGTCGGCGCAGGCTTGTTAGCCTCCGCACCTTTCGCATCCGCTGCGACTAACCTGGTGTTCTGCTCCGAAGGCAGCCCGGCCGGTTTCGACCCAGGCCAGTACACCACCGGAACCGACTTCGACGCCTCAGCCGAAACCATGTTCAACCGCCTGACCCAGTTCGAGCGCGGCGACACCGCCGTGATTCCTGGTCTGGCGACCAAGTGGGACATTTCCGATGACGGCCTGACGTACACCTTCCACCTGCGTGAAGGCGTCAAGTTCCACACTACCCCGTATTTCAAGCCGACTCGTGAGTTCAACGCCGACGACGTGCTGTTCACCTTCAATCGCATGATTAACAAGGATGACCCGTTCCGTAAGGCGTACCCGACCGAATTCCCGTACTTCACCGACATGGGGATGGACACCAACATCACCAAGATCGATAAAGTCGACGACCACACCGTCAAGTTCACTTTGAAAGAAGTGGATGCCGCGTTCATCCAGAACATGGCCATGAGCTTCGCGTCGGTACAATCCGCCGAGTACGCAGCGCAGCTGCTGAAAGAAGGCAAGGCTGCCGACATCAACCAGAAGCCGATCGGCACCGGCCCGTTCGTGTTCAAGAGCTACCAGAAAGACTCCAACATCCGTTACACCGGCAACAAGGATTACTGGAAGCCTGAGGATGTGAAGATCGACAACCTGATCTTCGCTATCACCACCGACCCGTCGGTACGTATTCAGAAGCTGAAAAAGAACGAGTGCCAGGTCACCCTGTTCCCACGTCCGGCTGACCTGAAAGCGCTGAAAGAAGACAAATCCCTGAAGATGCCTGACCAGGCTGGCTTCAACCTGGGCTACATCGCCTACAACGTGATGGACAAGGTCAAGGGCAGCAACGAGGCCAACCCACTGGCTGACCTGCGCGTACGTCAGGCGCTGGACATGGCCGTGAACAAGCCGCAGATCATCGACTCGGTTTACCAGGGCGCGGGCCAACTGGCCGTCAACGCCATGCCGCCGACCCAGTGGTCTTACGACACCACCATCAAGGACGCCAAGTACGACCCTGAGAAAGCCAAACAGCTGCTCAAGGAAGCCGGCGTCAAGGAAGGTACCGAGATCGTCCTGTGGGCGATGCCGGTTCAGCGTCCGTACAACCCGAACGCCAAACTGATGGCTGAGATGCTCCAGTCCGACTGGGCCAAGATCGGCTTGAAAGTGAAGATCACCAGCTACGAGTGGGGCGAGTACATCAAGCGTTCCAAAGGTGGCGAGAACCAGGCCATGATCATTGGCTGGAGCGGTGACAATGGTGATCCGGACAACTGGCTGAACGTGCTGTTCGGTTGCGACTCGCTCAGCGGCAACAACTTCTCCAAGTGGTGCGACAAGAAGTTTGACGGCCTCGTCAAAGAAGCCAAACGCACGACCGACCAGGCCAAGCGCACCGAACTGTACAAACAGGCGCAACACGTTCTCAAAGATGCAGTCCCTATGACACCTATCGCTCACTCGACGGTGTACCAACCCATGCGCGCCAACGTGCAGGACTTCAAGATCAGCCCATTCGGCTTGAACTCCTTCTACGGCGTCAGCGTCAGCAAATAAGGCATTGCAACGGCGACGTTTTTAACGTCGCCGTTGTTTTACCTGCCGGGAAGTTAGGAAATTGCCTACAGCCAATTCCGCCGTGGATTACCGCCGCGGTATAGGACGCGTCGCCTTTTCCTACGAGCTTTAAGGCATTTACGCATTTACTGCCAGAACCGCGGCCCCTACCGTCGGGTACTGACCAGTGTCTGCGTGGGCTACCGGTTTGCCGTACGCACTGGATTGAGCTCAATGCTGCCAAAACGTCTCCGGATGAGACGACGGCGCATTGAACAACACTAAAAAAGAGGGAGCGTCATGCGCCATACCTTGATTTATTCCGCACTGCTGGGTGCCGGCCTGTTGGCCGCATCGTCCGTCAGTTTCGCCGCCAGCAAAAGTCTGGTGTTCTGCTCTGAAGGCAGCCCGGCAGGTTTTGATACCGCGCAGTACACGACAGCGACGGATAACGACGCCGCCGAACCGATCTACAACCGTCTGGTTGAGTTCGAAAAAGGCGCGACCAACGTCGTCCCGGGCCTGGCAACCACGTGGGATATTTCCGAGGATGGTCTCAAGTACACCTTTCACCTACGCGAAGGGGTGAAGTTTCATACAACGCCGTACTTCAAACCGACCCGCGACATGAACGCCGATGACGTGCTGTTCACCTTTAATCGCATGCTGGATGCCCAGCAACCTTTCCGTAAGGCTTATCCCACGGAATTCCCGTATTTCAACGGGATGAGCCTGAACAAGAACATCGCCAAGGTCGAGAAGACCGGGCCGCTGACCGTGGTGTTCACCCTCAACAGCGTCGACGCCGCGTTCATCCAGAACATCGCCATGAGCTTTGCCGCCATCCTGTCCGCCGAATACGCCGACAAGTTGCTGGCCGAAGGCAAGCCGAGCGACATCAACCAGAAGCCGATCGGCACCGGGCCGTTCGTGTTCAAGAGTTATCAGAAAGACTCGAACATCCGTTACACCGGTAATAAACATTACTGGGACCCGAGCCGGGTCAAACTCGACAACCTGATCTTCGCGATCAACACCGACGCCTCGGTGCGCGTGCAGAAGCTCAAGGCTGGCGAATGCCAGATCACCCTGCACCCGCGCCCTGCCGATGTTGAAGCGCTGAAGGCGGACCCGAAACTGCAATTGATCTCCAAACCGGGTTTCAACCTCGGTTACATCGCCTACAACGTGCGGCACAAGCCGTTCGACCAGCTCGAAGTGCGCCAGGCGCTGGACATGGCGGTGAATAAACAGGGGATTCTCAACGCTGTTTATCAAGGCGCCGGTCAACTGGCCGTCAACGCCATGCCGCCGACCCAGTGGTCCTACGACGACAGCATCAAAGACGCCGCTTACAACCCGGAAAAAGCCAAAGAGCTGCTCAAGGCTGCCGGCGTCAAGGAAGGCACCGAGATCACCCTGTGGGCGATGCCGGTGCAACGTCCGTATAACCCGAACGCCAAGCTGATGGCCGAAATGCTCCAGGCGGACTGGGCCAGGATCGGTCTGAAAGTGAAGATCGTCAGCTACGAATGGGGCGAGTACATCAAACGCACCAAAAATGGCGAGCACGACATCAGCCTGATCGGCTGGACCGGTGACAACGGCGATCCGGACAACTGGCTCGGCACGCTGTACAGCTGCGACGCTATTGGTGGCAACAACTACTCCATGTGGTGCGATCCGGCTTACGACAAGCTGATCAAAGAGGCCAAGGTCGTCACTGACCGCGAGCAGCGCACCGTGCTCTACAAGCAGGCTCAGCAATTGCTTAAACAGCAAGTGCCGATCACGCCTGTCGCCCACTCGACGGTCAACCAACCGTTAAGCGCCAGGATCGAAGGGTTCAAAGTCAGCCCGTTCGGTCGCAACGTGTTCTCGGGTGTCGGTATCGATTAAACCAGATGATTAGCCGCAATGCTGGGGGGCGCTGTCTAGCCCCTCACGCAAGCGCTTTGCCGAAATTCGTCAATACGGCTTTTTGCAAACGTTTGCGATGTGTGAACGAGTTCTAAACCAATAACCGGCATACCAAAAAAAGCCGGCATAAAAAGAAAGTAAAGGAGCTTCACCCATGAAACTGAGCAGCACCGCGATACTGGCCCTGGCCATCAGCAGCGTCACCGCCACGGCGTACGCAGAACCTGCAAGTCAGGAGTTCGTCCCTACCACGTTGGCCGGCAGTAGCGCCCAAAGCGAGGCCAAAGGCTTTATCGATGGACAAAGCCTGGGCGGCACAACCCGTAACTGGTACGCCAACGAACTGAAGCGTCGTGACGACCGTTTCAGCTACGTGAAAAACAGCGACAAGAACACTTCGCCAGTGGTCAAGACACCGACCCCGCGTCGTATCAACTGGGTGCAAGGCACCATCGTCAACTACACCTCGGGCTTTACCCAAGGCACCGTTGGCGTCAGCACTGAAGTCGCCGCTTACAACGCAATTGTCCTGGACCGTGACCGCAAGGACATCGCCGGCGGTTCCAACCGTACCCTGGCGCACTCCGACGGCGACGCTGTCGACCAGTGGAGCAAACTGGGTCTGGCCAACGTCAAGCTGCGTGTCTCCAACACCACGCTGACCGCCGGTCGTCAGAACTTCAGCACCCCGATCGTTGACGTCATCGGCAACCGTCCGCTGCCTTCGAGCTTTGAGGGTATTACCCTGCACAGCGAAGAGTTCAACAACCTGTCGTTCGACCTCGGTGGCTTCGACCGTGTTTCGCCACGTACCGAGCAGAGCCTGTCGAAATTCCGCACCGAGTACTCGGCCACTGGCGTTGAGACCGACAAGGTCTACATTGCTGGCGTCAACTACCAGCCGTTCAAGAGCCTGAAAACCAGCCTGTACGGCTCCAACGTCGAAGACTTCTGGAACCAGTACTACTTCGGCGCCACCCACGAACTGGGTGACAGCCAGGTCCTGAGCCTGACCACCGGTCTGAACTACTACAAGACCGTCGACGAAGGCAAAAAGCTGATGGGCGAGATCGACAACGATACCTACTCGCTGTCGCTGGGTCTGGCGCACCAGGCTCACAGCCTGACTTTCTCGTACCAGGAAGTGAATGGCGACACCTACTTCGACTACCTGCATGAAACCAACGGCATCTACCTGGCCAACTCCCTGCTGTCGGACTTCAACGGCCCGAACGAGAAGTCCTTCCAGATCGCTTACGGCATCAACATGGCCGAATACGGTGTGCCAGGCCTGAAGTTCAACATCTACCAGGCTCGCGGCTGGGGCATCGACGGTACTCACTACCGTGGTACTGCCTACACCGACCCGGGCGCCAAGCGCGGCGATCTGAGCCTGATGGACGGCGAAACTCACTACGAATACGGCATCGGCGCTTCCTACGCCGTGCAAAGCGGCCCGCTCAAAGCCACCGCAATTCGCGCGACGTACACCACGCACCGCGCCAGCGAGAATCAGGCTGACGGCAACATCAACGAGTTCCGTCTCGTGACCACGATTCCATTCAACATCCTGTAAAAAACGCCAGCCGACGGCTGACTCATGATGAGTCGGCCGTTCGGCTTTTTGTCTTCAACCGATTGCAGAGGGTTATCGATGAAAATGCTTCCCCTACGTGCGGCCATCGCGGCTGCGTTGCTGAGTGTCGCTGTCGGCGTCTCGGCCAAACCCTTGGTGGTCTGCACCGAAGCCAGCCCGGAAGGCTTCGATATGGTCCAGTACACAACTGCAGTCACGGCGGACGCTGTGGCCGAAACCATCTTCAATCGCCTGGCTGACTTCAAGCCCGGCACCACTGAAGTGATCCCGGCACTCGCCGAGTCCTGGGACATCAGCGAAGACGGCCTGACCTACACGTTCCACCTGCGCAAAGGCGTCAAGTTTCACACCACCGAATACTTCAAGCCGACCCGCGACATGAACGCCGACGACGTGGTCTGGAGCTTCCAGCGTCAGCTGGACCCGAATCACCCGTGGCACAAACTGTCGAGCGTGGGCTTCCCGTACTTTGAAAGCATGGGCTTCAAGGAACTGCTGAAAAACGTCGAAAAAGTCGACGACAACACCGTCAAGTTCACCCTGACCCGCCGCGAAGCGCCGTTCCTGGCCGACATCGCGATGGCGTTCTCCTCGATTTACCCGGCCGAATACGCCGACCAGTTGCTCAAGGCCAACAAGACCGGCGACCTGAACAACAAGCCGATCGGCACCGGCCCGTTCATCTTCCAGCGTTATGCAAAAGACGCGCAGGTGCGTTTCAAGGCCAACCCGGATTACTTCCGTGGCAAGGCGCCGGCTGACGCGCTGATCCTGGCGATCGCCACCGACAACAACGTACGCCTGCAAAAGCTCAAGGCCAACGAGTGCCAGATCGCCCTGTATCCGAAACCGGATGACATCCCGAGCATCAAGAAAGACAGCAATCTGAAAGTCGATGAACTGGATGCGATGACCGTCTCGTACGTCGCCATGAATACCCAGCACAAGTACATGAGCGACGTGCGTGTGCGTAAGGCCATCGACATTGCCTTCGACAAGGAAGCCTATGTCAACGCGCTGTTCGGCAAAGGCAATGCGTCGGTCGCGGTCAACCCGTACCCGCCGACCCTGCTCGGCTACAACCACGACCTGAAGAACCCGCCACGCGACCTCGACAAGGCCCGCGCCCTGCTCAAGGAAGCCGGGGTTCCGGAAGGCACCACCTTCACCCTGTTCACCCGTAACGGCGGCGGTCCGACCAACCCCAACCCGATGCTCGGCGCACAGATGATGCAGGCTGACCTGGCGAAAGTCGGGATCAAGATCGACATCCGTGTGATGGAATGGGGCGAAATGCTTAAACGCGCCAAGGCCGGCGAACACGATATGGTCTCGGCCGGATGGGCGGGCGACAACGGTGACCCGGATAACTTCCTGACGCCTATGCTCAGTTGCGAGGCGGCAAAAAATGGCGAGAACTATGCTCGCTGGTGCAACGAGAAATTCCAGGCACTGCTGGATGAAGCACGGGCTAAAGTTGATCCGGCCGAACGCACAAAGCTCTACGAACAGGCGCAAGTGCTGTTTAATCAGGATCAGCCATGGATCAGCATGGCCCACACCAGGATGTTTACCGCAATGCGTAACAATGTAGAGGGCTATCACATCAGCCCTCTCACCACTAATAACTTCGCCACCACCCAGGTGAAGTAGATAAGAAACTCCCGGCCTCCCTGACCCCAGGGAGGCCGGGCACGCCTAACCGGCTGATGAGGTACCACACACGATGTTTAGTTTTATTGCCCGCCGACTGGGGTTGTTGATCCCCACGTTTTTCGGCATCACCTTGCTGACTTTCGCGTTGATTCGCATGATTCCGGGCGACCCCGTGGAAGTGATGATGGGCGAACGTCGGGTCGACCCCGAAATGCACGCTCAGGCAATGGAACGCCTAGGTCTGAACAAGCCGCTGTATGCCCAGTATCTGGACTACATCGGCAAACTGGCTCAAGGCGATCTCGGCGAATCCCTGCGCACGCGTGAAAGCGTATGGACCGAGTTCACCTCCCTCTTCCCGGCGACCCTGGAACTGTCCATGGCCGCCCTGTTGTTCGCCGGCATTCTCGGTCTTCTGGCCGGGGTGATCGCGGCACTCAAGCGAGGATCGCTGTTCGACCACGGGGTGATGGGCATCTCCCTCGCGGGGTATTCGATGCCGATCTTCTGGTGGGGCCTGATCCTGATCATGTTCTTCTCGGTAAGCCTGGGCTGGACCCCGGTTTCCGGGCGGATCGACCTGCTCTATGACATCGAGCCACGCACCGGCTTCATGCTGATCGATACGCTGCTGGCCGATGACGTCGGTGCGTTCTTCGACGCGCTGCATCACCTGATCCTGCCCGCCATCGTGCTGGGCACCATTCCGCTGGCGGTGATCGCCCGGATGACCCGCTCGTCGATGCTCGAAGTGCTGCGCGAAGACTACATCCGCACCGCCAAGGCCAAGGGCCTGTCGCCATCGCGCGTGGTGTTCGTCCACGGTCTGCGTAACGCGCTGATTCCGGTACTCACCGTGGTCGGTCTGCAAGTCGGCACCCTGCTGGCCGGTGCGGTCCTGACCGAAACCATCTTCTCCTGGCCCGGCATCGGTAAATGGCTGATCGAAGCCATCGGCGCCCGGGACTACCCGGTTGTGCAAAACGGCATCCTGTTAATCGCCTGCCTGGTGATTCTGGTCAACTTCGTAGTGGACATCCTCTACGGCTTTGCCAACCCACGCATCCGTCATCAGCGCTGAGGTCAATAACCATGAGCACTCCAACATCCTCAGTAGCCACCGCTGCTTCCACCGCGGATCAAAGCCTGCTGTACCCGTCGCCGTACAAAGAATTCTGGCAAGCCTTCTCCAAGAACAAGGGCGCAGTTGCCGGCCTCATGTTCATGCTGCTGATCATCTTCTGCGCGATCTTCGCGCCATGGGTGGCGCCGCATAACCCGAGCGAGCAATACCGTGACTTCCTGCTGACGCCGCCGGCGTGGCTGGAAGGCGGGCAGTTGCAGTTCCTGCTCGGCACCGATGAACTGGGGCGTGACCTGCTGTCGCGTCTGATCCAGGGTTCGCGCCTGTCGCTGCTGATCGGCTTGTCGTCGGTGGTGATGTCGCTGATTCCGGGGATCCTCCTCGGTCTGTTCGCCGGTTTCTTCCCGAAGATGATCGGCCCGACCATCATGCGTCTGATGGACATCATGCTGGCCCTGCCGTCGCTGCTGCTGGCGGTGGCGATCGTCGCCATCCTCGGCCCTGGCCTGATCAACACCGTGATCGCCATTGCTGTGGTGTCCTTGCCGTCCTACGTGCGTCTGACCCGTGCCGCCGTGATGGGCGAACTGAACCGCGACTACGTGACCGCCGCGCGCCTGGCCGGTGCTGGTCTGCCACGCCTGATGTTCATCACCGTGCTGCCCAACTGCATGGCGCCGCTGATCGTGCAGGCGACCCTGAGCTTCTCGTCGGCGATTCTCGATGCCGCTGCGTTGGGCTTCCTCGGCCTTGGCGTACAACCGCCAACCCCTGAGTGGGGCACCATGCTGGCCTCGGCCCGCGACTACATCGAACGCGCCTGGTGGGTGGTGAGCCTGCCTGGTTTGACCATTTTGCTCAGCGTGCTGGCAATCAACTTGATGGGCGACGGCCTGCGCGATGCGCTGGACCCGAAACTCAAGAACGCCGCCTGAGGAGATTCCCATGTCACTGCTAGAAATCAAGAATCTCAACGTTCGCTTCGGCGACAAGACCGCGACCCCGGTGGTCGACGGCCTCGACCTGAAAGTCGACAAAGGCGAAGTACTGGCCATCGTGGGCGAGTCGGGTTCGGGTAAATCCGTGACCATGATGGCGCTGATGGGCCTGATCGAGCATCCCGGCATCGTCACCGCCGACTCGCTCAGCTTCGACGGCAAAGACATGCTCAAACTGAGCAATCGTCAGCGTCGGCAAATCGTCGGCAAAGACCTGTCGATGGTTTTTCAGGATCCGATGACCGCACTGAACCCGAGCTACACCGTCGGTTTCCAGATCGAAGAAGTGCTGCGCCTGCACCTGAAAATGTCCGGCAAGCAAGCACGCAAACGTGCGATCGAGCTGCTGGAAAAAGTTGAAATCCCGGGCGCTGCGAGCCGTATGGACGCCTACCCGCATCAACTGTCCGGCGGTATGAGCCAGCGTGTTGCGATCGCCATGGCGATTGCCGGCGAGCCGAAACTGCTGATCGCCGACGAACCGACCACGGCACTCGACGTGACGATTCAGGCGCAGATCATGGACCTGCTGCTGGCATTGCAGAAAGAACAGAACATGGGCCTGGTGCTGATCACTCACGACCTCGCGGTCGTGGCTGAAACTGCCCAGCGCGTCTGTGTGATGTACGCAGGTCAAGCCGTTGAAGTCGGTCAGGTGCCGCAACTGTTCGACATCCCGGCGCACCCGTACAGCGAAGCCCTGCTCAAGGCGATTCCCGAGCACAGCCTCGGCGCCTCACGCCTGTCGACCCTGCCGGGCATCGTTCCGGGCCGCTACGACCGTCCACAGGGTTGCCTGCTGTCGCCGCGCTGCCCGTATGTGCAGGACAGCTGCCGCGCGCAGCGTCCAGGTCTTGATCCGAAAAGCCACAGCCTCGCCCGCTGCTTCTTCCCGCTCAACCAGGAGGTGGCGTAATGGCCGTCGTACTTACCGCCCGCGACCTGACCCGTCACTACGAAGTTTCCCGTGGCCTGTTCAAGGGCCATGCGACCGTACGCGCACTGAACGGCGTGTCGTTCGAACTGGAAGCCGGCAAGACTCTCGCTGTTGTGGGTGAGTCGGGCTGCGGCAAATCCACCCTCGCCCGTGCTCTGACACTGATTGAAGATCCATCGTCCGGCTCGCTGAAAATCGCCGGCCAGGAAGTCGCCGGTGCCGACAAGGCGCAGCGCAAGCAACTGCGCAAAGACGTGCAGATGGTCTTCCAAAGCCCATACGCGTCGTTGAACCCTCGGCAGAAAGTCGGTGATCAGCTCGGCGAGCCGCTGCTGATCAACACCAACCTCTCCGCCGCCGAGCGTCGCGAGAAAGTCCAGGCGATGATGAAACAGGTCGGCTTGCGCCCTGAACACTATCAGCGCTATCCGCACATGTTCTCCGGCGGTCAGCGTCAGCGTATCGCCTTGGCCCGGGCGATGATGTTGCAACCGAAAGTGCTGGTGGCGGACGAACCGACTTCGGCATTGGACGTGTCGATTCAGGCGCAGGTGCTGAACCTGTTCATGGATCTGCAGCAGGAGTTCAACACCGCTTACGTGTTCATCTCGCACAACCTCGCGGTGGTGCAACACGTGGCCGATGACGTGATGGTGATGTACCTCGGTCGCCCGGTGGAGCTGGGGCCGAAGAACGACATTTACGAGCGTCCGTTGCACCCGTATACCCAGGCGCTGCTGTCGGCGACCCCGACCATTCACCCGGACCCGAACAAGCCGAAAATCAAGATCGTCGGCGAACTGCCTAACCCGCTGAACCCGCCGCCAGGTTGCGCTTTCCACAAGCGCTGCCCGTATGCGACCGAGCGGTGCAGCACGGAAGAGCCGGCATTGCGCCAGCTCGACAGCCGGCAGGTGGCTTGCCACTACGCCGAGCAATTCCTCGACGGCGCGGCGTAAGCAAACCCGGAGACCGACACAAAACCTGTAGGAGCTGTCGAGTGAAACAAGGCTGCGATCTTTTGATTGTCAGAATCGGAATCAAAAGATCGCAGCGTGCCGCAGCTCCTACAGGGATCGTGTTTATTCAGGGATAAAGTGTTGAGCAAACCCCTTCCGCCCCGATTGCGCATCAGTCGAGGCAGAAGGGGTTTTCTTTTGCCTGCGATTTACGTCTGGCTGTCACCGTCTTCATCGTCGGAATCCGGATCATCGGTAGTCGAGTCGTCATCATCGGCACTGCCACCCTGCCCCTGATCGCCCGGTTCGGACTCGGACTTGGCGAGCATCAAGCCGCTATGCCCGACCTGGCCGTTAAAGGCCTGGGAGTCGTGATCCTCGCACTCGGCCCAGGCCGTCGCGCTGCCGAGGGACAGCATGACCATCACTTTCAACAGCAATAAAACCCGTAGCAACCTGCTTTTCATAGCCGACTCCATCCATTTTCAGGTGAGACATTCGTGCCTGACTGGCGCTGTGTGAAATCTAGTTCCGATCCATCGGGTTCACCAGATAGGACGCTTACGAGCCGGCAGAAATGCCCTTCACCGACAGACAGGTTTCGAATAATGCCTATCGCCGGATCAACTAAGCGGGCGCGTGGCTTGCCACGTCAAGGGGAGCGACATCAGCACCAACACAGTGCTGGCCAGCCAGACACTGTGGCCACCGAAGTTGCCGTATAACTGACCGCTGAGCACCGGCGACAGCAACGCGCTGGCACTCCAGCTCATAAAGAACAGGCCAAAGTACTGACCGCTTTTGCCACTCTGCGCAAACTGCATCGCCAGCACATTCAGCGGCGGCATGAACAACGCCTCGCCCAACGTCCAGATCACCGTCGACAGACAGACGAACGCCAGCCCGGAACCGAACGGCAACATGCCCAGCCCGCACGCCAGCAGCAAACTACCCGCGAGCATCTGCCGACGCGTACCCCAGCGCTCGCCCCAGTGCGACAGCGGAATCTGCAGCGCGATCACCAGCAGCGCATTAAGCCCGAACTGCCAGCCGATCGCCTCGGTGCTCAACTGATAGTAATCACGCAGATAGTTACCCAGCGTGCTGTAGACCGTGTCGAACGCGATCCCAAGAACAGCCGTCGCCGCCAGCAGCCACAGGAAGGGCTTATCGCGATACGGCGTCCCCGATCCCCCTGCACTGGCCATCGAGGGTTCGTCATTGATCAGTACCGGCCGCCGCCACGTGGTGCGAACAAACCACAGCAGCGCCAGCAACGTCATCGCCGCACTGCCGAAAAACACCCAGCGAAAATCCGTCTGCGCCAACACCCCGCCCGCCACCCCGGCGGCGGCCATGCCCAGATTGCGCGCCACCCGGCTCAAGGCCTGCGCACGCGAACGCTGCGCCACCTCGCAATATTCCATGATCAGCCGCTGATGCAGGGTGCGGATAGCCCCATCGAGCGTCCCGCTAAGCAACAACAATGCAGCGAGCAACGGCACTTGCGTGACCAGCCCCAGCAGAATCAACACCCACACCGAAATGAAAAACAGTGCCGCCGTCAGCCGCGCCGTGCGCACATGATCGCTGAGCCAGCCACCGAGCATCGACCCCACCAGCAAACCCGCGCCGTAAGCCGACAGCAACCAGCCCACCGTCTCGATCGCCAGCCCCAGCTCCTGACGCAAGTACAACGCCATGAACAGCTTGACCATGCTGCTCAGGCGATTGATGAACAACAGCGCCGCGAGCACCCAGGCCATCACGCCGAAATAACCGTCGAGGCGTAGCAGGTGAGTCAGTCGACTCGTCATTCAATTGATCCTTGAAGGCTGCGTGAGCTTCGAACAGTAGAGATTTGAAGTTGAGTTGTCGCGGAAAAGACAAAATCTGTAATCAAACCAACACAACTAAATATTGGTGTTTCGCCATCCTTCTTTGCATAACACAAACAAATCTTTTCTTTACATCGGCCTGCAACGACAACACGATCCGCGTTGACAGGAGTGGCTTCCTAACCTCAGGAGCTTCACCATGATCAAACTACCACCAAACCCGCCAGAAGATTTCCCCAAGACCGATGCCACCTCTCCCTACGAATCACCTGACTCGAAGAAACTCCACGAAGCCGCAAAACGCGCGCTCGACCATTATCTAAATCCATCCAACAATCCCGGCTCGCAACGCAGACGTGCTCCGATGTACGCCGTCGACACGGAATACAACAGTGCAGAGCTGCTTGCCAACGTCAGCGAAACGCTGGGGTCGGCCAAAACCATCCCCCTGGATTTCGCAGGCATTCTGCCCCTGTCGTACCGCAGAATACTGCTGGGTATTGCACAGTTGGTGATGCTCAGTGAGCTGGCAGTGAATCGGGTGCTTGATACGCTGGAATTGCCAGACCAGAGTTGATTGTCTCCGGCCGCGCAATGTCTGCTCTGATCTCAGAGCAGCAGGCCCACATCAGATATCGAGATTTGACAAGCGTTACAAACCCCGCAGCTCTCGCTACGGGGTTTCGATATACCGATTCAACATTTCAATGCTCAGTGTACCCATAGCTTCAAGTCAGGCCAGCACGAGTTAACTCAACACCGTATTGGAGAATCTCCCATTTTTTTTCGTTCCATTCGATTTAGCGCGCGAACGTACAGTGATCGGTACTCGACCTTTCCGGCGGCGCCTCGTACAGTATGCTGCGTGACAAATACCGATCGCGAAGGGTCCTAGCTTGTTGGCGAGCAAGCTAGAAACAAAAAATTATCGGCGAAAGAAAAGTCAAACAAGCACAATGAAAAATAAAGCCTGAACTTTTAAAAGGAGTTAAATTTTGCCTCACGCACAAAACATTATTGAGTTCAAAAAGGCTTTTGCATGCGGAAGTGACCTAGTCGAAACATATTGCCGACTAATAGCTATAGAACTAAAACTTTCCGACATCGCTCCGACGAAAAGCCATGACATAATCAACAAACTGCAGAACCTCTCTAAAACGTCTGCCGGACGGCCGCACGCAGGCGCACTTAATACTAGAATATCGGAGCTAAAAGCAGCATTCAGTAAGATACACGTAGAATCAAAAAAAGGCACAGGAACTCTACCTTCGTATTCCTACCCCACAATTCGATATACGCGCTATCTGAATGACTGGACATCAAAAACCACACCCACAACTAATATCACCGCACTTAATAACATAGCAAAAAATACAATTGCTACGCTTAAAGCGTTAGGGAGAGGCGTATGAGAACCTTATCAGAGCTGCTAGAGAGAATTAGAGAAACATACCAAAATGCGCTGGTAAGCTTTAGCTTTCCCACGATATATATAATCGTATCAAGTCCAGAATTCGAAAACCTTGATGAAGCTCAGCGAGTGTCGCTGATTGTAAATAACTGCGAAATAAACGAAGAAGAATTATCAAGAATAATTGAAAGCAGTTCATCTCAGCTCCTTCTGCTAACAGAGCTGGAACTTCAAGAAGACTACAGCTTTCTATTAACTACCGACTCGAACAATCACTGGCTTTCTCAGCACAACTTATGCTTTAAGGAAAACATACAGCACAAAAATACTGAGAACATTAACACTATACATTTTTATGGCCAAAAAGGTGGCCAAGCCCGCTCCTCCGTCGTAGGCGCTTTAGCTAGGGATCTAGCGGACAACGGGCATAAAGTTTTAGTCATTGACGCAGACATTGAAGCGCCCACTCTCCATACAATTTTCGGCATTGAGAACATTCAAATCGAAAACTCTCTAATGGGTTATTCAGGCTGGGCGGGAGAGCCTAGCTATACATCAAACCCTGCAATCCCTGGAGTTTATTTCATAGGTTGCCGCCCAACAGATCAAGCATGGGAAATGGACTATGAAGCTTTTTCGCTTCGATGCGCACTCGACCCTAAGTCATTATCAGACATATTTCTAAAAATCTTAGACATTGACAGTATTAAATCTGGAGAATTTGACACGATCTTAGTGGACCACCGAACCGGAACCACAACTTCTGTCATTCCCATAATCAGCACAATTCCAGGCCCCTGTGTAATATTTAGTCGCCCAGACAATCAAACAACTTGGTTGCAGGGAATAAAAACCTTACTGTCTTTCAACCCTAAAAATCCGGGGGCATATGTATCTTTTTCTCTTGATAGTTTGAAAAAGAAGGGCAGCACCACTGAATCAGAAGCAGAATTCAAAGAAAAACTTTTAGAAATTCTATCTGAAGCTTTAGCAGTGGAGGCTGAAGATCCGGAGCCTTTACCTACTGACGTGCTTGAACGCTTCTATATCCCATGGATATATGACAGAGCATTCTTTAACAGTTCACTCCCTAAAATATCACAACTTCAGACTGAAAATATTTACGCATTAAATCAACTAAAAGAAATATTAGGGATTAACAAACCCTCTATAAAGCCAGTCCAACTCGAGGCCAAGCCACAAGCGAAAACATCCTCATCTGGCATTATCGACCAGACTTGGTTTGTTGAATCAGACATGACCCGGTCAATTCTGCAACAAGACTCCAACCTAAATTATATATTCGGTAGAAAAGGAACTGGGAAAAGTCGTCTTTTCAAAGAGTCAGTTGAGCGCGGAATTGGGTTGCCTCTGCTTTCACCCAGCGAATATGGCCAAATAGACCCAAACATACCAAATAGTTCCGACACCTATATAAAAACAATACTAAATAAAATTAATGACGATTACGAAACTTTTTGGTGGGCGCTAATATCTGCGCGCCTTGAAGCAGAAAAATCCAACATTCAATACAAATCAATCCTACAAGGGTACGCTCGCTTATCTTACGAACAGCTTGCTCAAGATGTCACACCATTACAAGTTGCAGAAAAACTCAAAAGCAGAAAAATAAATCTACTTGTGGATGGCCTTGAGACCGCTGTTCCCTCTACAAAACTTAAGCGATTTGTAGAAGGCATAATATTGTGCATGAACACTGTGCAGAACAGTAGCGACTTCCGACAGCGACTAAGCATTAGACTTTTCATCCGTGTTGACCTAGCAATCGGAAGTCAAAATATCGAGCAACAAACTTCTGGTCGAAAGATTGATCTTTATTGGGATGAGCAGGCTCAAATGAATTACGCTCTAGCCTGTTTAGCGTCTAATTCATGGGTTCAACGCAGCTTTCCAGAAACTATAAAGGAAATCGAAAAACACAAACAGGATATTTGTCTTGGCAAACTTTCCACAGAAGACTGCGAGTCTTTTTTATTGCAAATATTTCCCGAAAATCTACGCCGCAGCAATATAAAAACCATTACATTCATCAAAACCTACTTCCGCGACGCTTCATCTCAAGACAACGAGCATCTCGCAACGTTCTACCCGAGATTATTCTATAACTTCATAGAGTCGCTATTCGCACACCTTCAAAAGCTGCCTAACCCTGTTGATGAAAATGGAAAGATAGAACAATCATCTATATTTGAATCATACGATACAGCGGCGAACAACTTTATCAACGATGCTAAACAAGAGTTAGCGCACGCGATAACCTTAGACCCCGAACTTACAGAGAACCTTAGAAAGGTTAATCTCCTACTCGATGCACTTAAAGGCAAGGCTACACCATTTACATTAGACTCACTAGCTCAAAAAATTCACTCAGACATTGCTTCCTCGATAAGCGAAGAGGCAATTAAAGGCGCACTACGCACAATGAAAGACATGGGCTTCTTTGAACAAACGCCTAAGGATGTATCCAAGTGGCGTGCAGGCCGCGTCTATAAATCTGCGCTAAAAATGAAATTTGTTAGAGGGATAAAAGCCAAAGAAAGTTAAAAAAAAGGGCAGCCCTTGGGCTGCCCTTTTTTATTTTAATGATGCTCACGCGTCGCGCGGAATTTCACATCCGGCCAACGCTCTTCCATCAACGCCAGGTTAACCCGCGTCGGCGCCAGGTAAGTCAGGTGACCACCGCCATCGACCGCCAGGTTCTCCACAGCCTTGTTGGAAAACTCCTCAAGCTTCTTCTTGTCGCTGCACTCAATCCAGCGTGCGGAGTACACAGTAATCGGCTCATACGAGCACTCAACCTTGTATTCCTCCTTCAAACGGCTGGCGACCACATCAAACTGCAGCACACCGACGGCGCCAAGAATGATGTCGTTGCTGCGCTCCGGGAAAAACACCTGCGTTGCGCCCTCTTCGGCCAACTGCTGCAGACCCTGACGCAACTGCTTGGACTTCAGCGGATCACGCAGACGCACACGACGGAACAGCTCCGGCGCAAAGTGCGGAATACCGGTGAAACCAAGGGTTTCACCTTCACTGAAGGTGTCGCCAATCTGGATCGTACCGTGGTTGTGCAGACCAATGATGTCGCCGGCGTACGCCTCTTCCAATTGCTCACGTTCGGAGGAGAAGAACGTCAGGGCGTCGCCGATGCGCACGTCCTTGCCGGTGCGCACGTGGCGCATCTTCATGCCTTTCTCGTACTTGCCCGAGCAGATACGCATGAACGCGATGCGGTCGCGGTGTTTCGGGTCCATGTTCGCCTGGATCTTGAAGATGAAGCCCGAAAACTTCTCTTCCACCGGCTCGACGGTACGCTCATTGGCCACACGGGCCAGCGGACGCGGTGCCCAATCAACAACGGCGTCAAGTACATGGTCAACACCGAAGTTGCCCAGTGCGGTACCGAAGAACACCGGGGTCAGTTGACCGTCAAGGAATTCCTGCTGGTTGAATTCGTGGCAGGCGCCCTGCACCAGTTCCAGCTGTTCGATGAAACGCTCGTACTCGTCGCCCAGGTGTGCGCGCGCCTCGTCGGAGTCGAGTTTTTCGATGATCTTGGTTTCGGTGCGTTCGTGACCGTGACCGGCGGTGTAGACAATGATGTAGTCATCCGCCAGGTGGTACACGCCCTTGAAGTCGCGGTAGCAACCGATCGGCCAGGTGATCGGCGCAGCCTTGATCTTCAGAACGGCTTCGATCTCGTCGAGCAGTTCGATCGGGTCGCGAATATCACGGTCGAGTTTGTTGATGAAGCTGACGATCGGCGTGTCACGCAGACGGCAGACGTCCATCAGCGCAATGGTCCGCGGCTCTACACCTTTACCGCCGTCGAGGACCATCAATGCCGAGTCGACCGCCGTCAGGGTGCGGTAGGTGTCTTCGGAGAAGTCTTCGTGGCCCGGGGTGTCGAGCAGGTTGATCATGTGTTCGCGATACGGGAACTGCATGACCGACGTGGTAATGGAAATACCCCGTTGCTTCTCCATCTCCATCCAGTCGGATGTCGCATGGCGATCGGATTTACGGGATTTCACCGTACCGGCCACTGCAATCGCCTTGCCCATCAACAGGAGCTTTTCGGTGATCGTGGTTTTACCGGCATCGGGGTGGGAAATAATGGCGAAAGTGCGGCGTTTCGCGACTTCGGCGGCCTGGTTGGTCATGGGAAATCGCCTGGCGGTGATTCAAAAAAGGGCGGCGAGTATAGCTTAAAAAGTAACCGCCGAACCACCGTCCCTCGGGCCCGCAAAACCCTGTAGGAGCTGCCGCAGGCTGCGATCTTTTGCTCTGTTGCGCTAGAACAAAGTCAAAAGATCGCAGCCTTCGGCAGCTCCTACAGGTGGCCAGATGGCATCTTATGTGGGAACCTTTTAAAGCACGGAGACGTCCATCCCCTGTTACGAATTTTCGTCAGGGGCTGAAAAATCAGCAAGTTAGCCTGACGAGGCTGCGCTCATGGCTCGCTTTCAGACCGCTTTTTGCCGGTGCTGAGGGAGCTGCTTCTCGCGAACGTTTATTCCCGGCAGCCATGTATGGCATGCCACACGGGAGAGCGTTCGCCGACTACAAGAAAAGGAGTCCGCCTGTGGCTATCCGCTATGGCAAAGGGCTGATGGGAGGTGCGGTGGTGATCGCGCTCCTGGCCCTGCTGGTCCACTGGATCGGCATCAACACGATCGAACACTACCGCGACGATTTGTTGTTTTACCTGCAAGCTCATCTGATTCTCGTCCTCGCTTCAATGCTGGCCGCCCTGGTCGTGGGCATCCCCGCCGGTATCTTCCTCAGTCGCCCGACCATGGTCGGCCGCGCTGAACGCTTCATGCAGATCTTCAATATCGGTAACACCGTGCCTCCGCTGGCCGTGCTCGCGATTGCCCTGGGTGTCCTCGGCATCGGCAGTGGCCCGGCGATCTTCGCTTTATTCCTCGCCTCCCTGTTGCCGATTGTGCGCAACACCTATGAAGGCCTGAAAAACGTGCAGGGCTCGCTGAAAGAAGCGGCCGTCGGCATCGGCATGACCCCACGCCAGGTGCTGTGGAAAGTCGAATTGCCCAACGCCGTGCCGATCATCGTCGGTGGTGTGCGTGTCGCGCTGGCAATCAACGTCGGCACCGCGCCGCTGGCCTTCCTGATCGGTGCCAACAGCCTCGGCAGCCTGATCTTCCCTGGCATCGCCCTGAACAATCAGCCGCAACTGCTGCTCGGCGCCGCGTGCACCGCGCTGCTGGCCTTGCTGCTCGATGGCGTCGTCACCCTCGCCAGCCGCCTCTGGCTGGAACGCGGTTTGCGCCCGTCTTAAGGCTTTGTGAAGGAATACCTATGAAACGATTGAGCTTGATTCTGGGCTGTATCCTGCTGTTCGCAGGCGTCGCCCAAGCCGCTGAAAAACCGGTTATCCGCCTCGGCGCACGAGTATTTACCGAGCAGACCCTGCTCGCGGAAATCACCGCGCAATACCTGCGCAGCAAAGGCTACGACGCGCAAATCACCGGTGGTCTGGGCAGCAACCTCGCCCGCAGCGCCCACGAAAGCGGGCAGCTGGACATGCTCTGGGAATACACCGGCGTGTCGCTGGTGGCCTACAACCATGTCACCGAAAAACTCGACAGCGCCCAGTCCTACGCCCGGGTGAAAGAACTCGACGCGAAAAAAGGCCTGGTCTGGCTGACCCCGTCGAAATTCAGCAACACCTACGCCCTCGCGCTGCCGAAAAAAGTCGCCGAGGAAAATCCGCAGATCAACAACATCAGCCAGTTGAACGAAGTGCTGCGCGCCGAGGCCAAGACCAATCACCTGGTGGCGCTGGACACCGAGTTTGCCAACCGCTCCGACGGGCTGATCGGCATGGTCGATCTCTACGGCATGAACCTGACCCGCAAGAACATCCGTCAGATGGACGCGGGGCTGGTCTACACCGCGCTGCGCAACGGCCAGGTGTTTGCCGGTCTGGTCTACACCACCGACGGTCGCCTCAATGCCTTCGGCTTGAAGCTGCTGGAAGACGACAAACACTACTTCCCCGACTACACCGCCGCACCGGTGGTGCGTCAGGCGTATCTGGACGCGCACCCGCAACTGGCCGAGCAACTCAAGCCACTGGCCGAACTGTTCGATGACGAGACCATGCGCCAACTCAACGCGCGGGTCGATGTCGATCACGAAAGTCCGTCGAAAGTTGCCGCCGATTTCCTGCGCCAGCACCCACTCAACTAAGGAGGAAAAGTCATGGAATTTCTGAACGCCTTTTCCCACCTCGACTGGCAGCAGGTGATGCACCTGACCTGGCAGCACATCACCCTGGTCGGCATCGCCGTAACCCTGGCGATTGTCGTTGGCGTGCCGCTGGGCATTCTGATGACCCGCTTTCCGACCCTCGCAGGCCCCTTGCAAGCCAGCGCCACAGTGCTGCTGACCGTGCCGTCGATTGCCCTGTTCGGCCTGCTGCTGCCGTTCTACTCCAAGTTCGGTCAGGGCCTTGGCCCGATGCCAGCGATCACCGCCGTGTTCCTTTATTCGCTGCTGCCGATCATGCGCAATACCTACCTCGCATTGACGGGCGTCGAACCGGGCATCCGTGAAGCCGCGCGCGGCATCGGCATGACCTTCGGCCAGCGCCTGCGCATGGTCGAACTACCGATCGCCGTGCCGGTGATCCTCGCTGGTGTGCGCACCGCCGTGGTGATGAACATCGGCGTGATGACCATCGCCGCGACCATCGGCGCCGGCGGCCTCGGTGTGTTGATCCTCGCTTCCATCAGCCGCAGTGACATGTCGATGCTGATCGTCGGCGCACTGCTGGTCAGTCTTCTGGCCATTTTCGCTGACCTGTTTCTCCAATGGCTGCAACGCTCGTTGACTCCAAAAGGACTCCTTAAATGATCGAACTTCAAAACCTCAGCAAAACTTTCCAAAGCAACGGCAAAGATGTCAAAGCCGTGGATTCGGTAAGCCTGACCGTCAATGAAGGCGAAATCTGTGTGTTCCTCGGGCCATCGGGTTGCGGCAAAAGCACCACGCTGAAGATGATCAACCGCCTGATCAAACCGACCTCGGGCAAGATCCTCATCAACGGTGAAGACACCACCGACCTCGACGAAGTGACCCTGCGCCGCAACATCGGCTACGTGATCCAGCAGATTGGTCTGTTCCCGAACATGACCATCGAAGAGAACATCGTCGTCGTGCCGAAACTGCTCGGCTGGGACAAACAGAAATGCCACGACCGCGCCCGCGAATTGATGAGCATGATCAAGCTGGAGCCCAAGCAGTACCTGCATCGCTATCCGCGTGAATTGTCCGGCGGCCAGCAACAGCGCATCGGCGTGATCCGCGCACTGGCGGCCGATGCGCCGTTGCTGCTGATGGACGAACCGTTCGGTGCGGTCGACCCGATCAACCGCGAGATGATCCAGAACGAATTCTTCGAGATGCAGCGCGCGCTGAACAAGACCGTGATCATGGTCAGCCACGACATCGACGAAGCGATCAAATTGGGCGACAAGATTGCGATCTTCCGCGCCGGCAAACTGCTGCAGATCGATCATCCGGACACGCTGCTGGCGCATCCGGCGGACGACTTTGTCAGCAGCTTCGTCGGCCAGGACAGCACGCTCAAGCGTCTGTTGCTGGTGAAGGCAGAAGATGCGGCGGACAACGCGCCGTCGGTCAGCCCGGAGACGCCAGTGGCCGACGCGCTGGAATTGATGGACGAGCATGACCGTCGCTACGTGGTGGTCACCTGTGCCGAGAACAAGGCGCTGGGGTATGTGCGTCGTCGCGACCTGCACCGCCAGACCGGCACTTGCGCGCAGTTCCTGCGTGAGTTCAACGCCACGGCGGCGTACGACGAGCATTTGCGCATCCTGCTGTCGCGCATGTACGAGTTCAACCGCGCGTGGTTGCCGGTGATGGACGCCGAGCGGGTGTTCCTCGGTGAGGTCACGCAGGAGTCGATTGCGGCTTATCTGAGTTCGGGTCGTTCGCGCGGGATGAAGACCAGTATCGTCTCGCCGGCTGAAGCCGTCGTCGCGTAAAACACGAAACCTGTGGGAGCGAGCCTGCTCGCGAAAGCGCAATATCAGTCAACAATGATGTTGGCTGTGAAAATGCCTTCGCGAGCAGGCTCGCTCCCACAGGATCTGGGTGATTTTTTCTTCATTCGCCTAGCGGAAAAGAATCTCAACACCTGCGGACCGGACAGCATGTAAGAGACAACCCGCGAAACAGCCAAAATCCCTTTCAAACCCTCCTCACGCGGCCAACGTCGCCGATGTTGCGCCCATCACACTTACCCACGACTTGGCCGACAAAAGCCGCGAACGTGCAGGTATTTTTAACACTGAAAAAATCCCGGGGAACATCTGCCCGTCATCTCGGTCGGCTACAAAGAGTGATGAACGCGACGCACGTCAGAAGCGTGCAAAAACGCGACATTTTTAGTTGATCTCACGCCCCTCACGCCCTAAAGTTCGCGCCGAACGTCCATGCTGGAAACGATCCATCCGGCTCAAGTACTGACGACGAGACAGCAAGGCCAAGGGAAAAGCTGCACATCCCATGGCCTTTTTGCTTTCGGCGACATGCCTTGGGAAGTAGGCGAACCAAAGTGGGGATACGGAGGACGTTCATTTGCACCCATTGATTAACGACGTTTGCCACTAGGAGTCCCAAGTATGTCGATCCAGGTCGAAGACTATTTCGCGCGCGCTACATTCGACAAAATGAAAGCGTTCGCCGACAAACAGGAAACCCCGTTCGTGGTGATCGACACCGCGATGATCGCCCAGGCCTACGATGACCTGCGCGCCGGTTTCGAATTCGCCAAGGTCTACTACGCGGTCAAGGCCAACCCGGCCGTCGAGATCATCGACCTGCTCAAAGAAAAAGGTTCGAGCTTCGACATCGCCTCTATCTATGAGCTGGACAAGGTGATGGATCGTGGCGTCAGCCCGGACCGTATCAGCTACGGCAACACCATCAAGAAATCCAAGGACATCCGCTACTTCTACGAGAAGGGCGTGCGTCTGTTCTCCACCGACTCCGAAGCCGACCTGCGCAACATCGCCAAGGCTGCCCCGGGCTCGAAAGTCTATGTGCGCATTCTCACCGAAGGCTCGACCACGGCTGACTGGCCACTGTCGCGCAAATTCGGCTGCCAGACCGACATGGCCATGGACCTGCTGATTCTCGCTCGCGACCTCGGTCTGGTGCCTTACGGCATCTCGTTCCACGTCGGTTCGCAACAACGCGACATCAGCGTCTGGGACGCAGCGATCGCCAAGGTCAAAGTGATCTTCGAACGCCTGAAAGAAGAAGACGGCATCCATCTGAAGCTGATCAACATGGGCGGTGGCTTCCCGGCCAACTACATCACCCGCACCAACAGCCTGGAAACCTACGCCGAAGAAATCATCCGTTTCCTGAAAGAAGACTTCGGTGATGACCTGCCGGAAATCATTCTCGAGCCGGGCCGTTCGCTGATCGCCAACGCCGGCATTCTGGTCAGCGAAGTGGTACTGGTTGCACGCAAGTCGCGCACCGCCGTCGAGCGTTGGGTGTATACCGATGTGGGCAAGTTCTCCGGCCTGATCGAAACCATGGACGAAGCGATCAAGTTCCCGATCTGGACCGAGAAGAAAGGCGAGATGGAAGAAGTGGTCATCGCCGGCCCGACCTGCGACAGCGCCGACATCATGTACGAGAACTACAAGTACGGTCTGCCGCTGAACCTGGCGATCGGTGATCGTCTGTACTGGCTGTCGACCGGTGCGTACACCACCAGTTACAGCGCGGTTGAGTTCAATGGTTTTCCGCCGTTGAAGTCTTTTTACGTATAAGCGCTGAAGCCGTAATGCAAAAAGCCCATGACACGTCATGGGCTTTTTTGTATCTGTGCGTTCGGCTTGAAGTTTTGCGGGGTACTTGAGACCGAGGTCCCTCACCCCAGCCCTCTCCCAAAGGAGAGGGAGCCGACCGAGATGTAAAGCGTCATTCACCGACCGGAGAGACCGTGTCGATTATGGATTCGGCAAAGCACTTTCAGGTCGGCGTAACTCTTCAATATCCCCCGGTCAGTCCCCTCTCCCTCTGGGAGAGGGTTAGGGTGAGGGCTATTGGCACCGAAGCGCATACCGCCCAGCCAACGCCTGAATCTTCGGATCTACAGCACTCGCCAACGTCTGACTCGCCACCCGCAGAAAATTCAGATTGCCGCCCGCCAAGGCTTTCTCAAGCCAATCGACCGCCTCATCAATCAGCCCTTCACCCGCCAATACCGCCGCGAAACTGAACTGCCCGCGAAAATCCCCTCCCTCAGCCGAACGCCGATACCAATCGCGCGCCGCAGCAGGATCCGCCGGGCACACCTGCCCTTCTTCCAGATACCGCCCCAGCAGATTCATCGATTTCGCATGGCCCAGTTCGGCCGCGCGGCGATACAGCGCCAGCGCCTGCAGATGATCCACCGCCACCCCGCGCCCGGTCGCCAACAGATTGGCGAGGTTGTACATCGCCCAATCCAGCCCGGCCTCCGCTGCAATCCGGTAATGCCGCGCGGCAATCGCCGCATCCGCCGCGCAACCCCAACCATGCTCATGACAACGCCCGAACATGTTGCGCGCCATCAGATGCCCGCGCCCGGCAGCGATGCCAAACCAGCGCAGCGCCAGCGCTTGATCCTGGGCGATGCCCTGACCATCCAGCAGGATTTGCCCAAGCAACGCCTGTGCTTCAACTTCGCCCTCGCCCGCCGCCAGCAAAATCGCCTGGGCAGCACGGGCCGGACTTTCGCCGAGCATGGCGCTGAGTTGTTCGCCGCTGAGGACTTCCTCGCGACGCAGTTGGAAACTCATACCTCGACCCAGCGCCGCAGCAGGTTGTGATACGTGCCGGTGAGGCGGATCAGCGAAGGGTGATCAGGCAAGTCCTGCGTGAGCTGCTGAATCGCACCGTCCATCTCGAACAGCAACGCACGCTGGCTATCTTCCCGCACCAGGCTTTGCGTCCAGAAAAACGACGCATAGCGCGCGCCACGAGTGACCGCGTTGACCTTGTGCAGGCTGGTGCCGGGGTACAACACCATGTCGCCGGCCGGCAACTTCACCCGTTGCGTGCCGAAAGTGTCCTGAATCTCCAGCTCGCCGCCGTCGTAATCCTCAGGCTCGCTGAAGAACAGCGTGGCCGACAGATCGGTGCGCACCCGTTCGATGCTGCCCTTGGGCTGGCGCACGGCGTTGTCGATGTGGAAATCGAAACTGCCGCCGGCCGTGTAACAGTTCACTAACGGCGGGAAGACTTTGTGCGGCAGCGCGGCGGACATGAACAGCGGATTTTTCCACAACCGCTCCAGCATCGCCGCGCCGATTTCCTTGGCCAGCGGATGCCCTTCGGGCAATTGCAGATTGTGCTTCGCCTTGGCTGATTGAAAGCCGGCGGTGATCTTGCCATCAGCCCAATCGGCCTGCTCCAGCGCCTCGCGGATACGCTGCACTTCGTCTTTCGCGAACAGTCCGGGAATGTGCAGCAGCATGGCGATGTCACCTGATGGCAAAGAGGCGGCAATGGTATTGATTCTTATTGACCGTGTAAAACCCGAGAGACGAATGAACTGGCAAAAACCGTAAGGTTAAATTGTAAAGAATGTAAATTCAGTGCGAATAACAATGTTTCGCAATTGATACGAATACCTGTTTACCCTATATTCCGCCGCCTCAAATCCTTGGGGAGGGGAATAAAAATGGCACGTCAACACGCACAATTACCGGTCAGTTCACCACGTCTGCTCGCCTCTGCAATCGGTGTGGCAATCACCGCCGGCTCCGCTGGCCAGATGGTGTTCGCTGCTGAAAAAACCGACAGCAAAGCCGCCGGCAATGCCATCGCCCTGGACGCCACCTCGATCACGGGCGAAGCTCAGGATTCGACGTCCTACCAGGTCGAAAAAGCCTCCTCGCCCAAGTACACCGCACCGCTGGTCGACACGCCGCGCTCGGTCACCGTCATTCCGCAACAAGTGCTCAAGGACACCGGCGCCCTGAACATGCAGGACGCGCTGCGCACCGTGCCGGGCATCACCTTCGGCGCCGGTGAAGGTGGCAACCCACAGGGCGATCGCCCGTTCATTCGCGGTTTCGACGCCCAGGGCGACACCTACCTCGACGGCGTGCGCGACACCGGTTCGCAAAGCCGCGAAATCTTCGCCGTGGAAAACATTGAAGTCAGCAAAGGCCCGAACTCCGCCATAGGCGGTCGTGGCGCAGCAGGCGGCAGCATCAACCTGGTGAGCAAGAAAGCGCATCTGGGTAACTCGTTCGACGGCGGCTTCACCTGGGGCTCCGACCAGACCCAGCGCTACACCCTCGACGGCAACTACCAGTTCAGCGACACCGCCGCTGGCCGTCTGAACCTGATGAGCCACGAGAGCAACGTTGCCGGTCGCGACAAAGTCGATTACGACCGTTGGGGTATCGCCCCGTCCCTGGCGTTTGGCCTGGGCACCGACACCCGCGTCAACCTCGACTACTACCACCTCGAAAGCAACGACACCCCGGATTCGGGCATCCCTTACACCATCCCGACTGGCGGTTCGGCTGCGCGCACCAAGTCCAATCCGGACAAGCCGTACGCCGGCGGTGACCACAGCAATTTCTACGGACTGGATCGCGACTTCCGCAAGGGCCGCACCGACACCGCGACCTTCGCCATCGAGCATGACCTGAGCGATTCGCTGACGATCAAGAACACCCTGCGTCACGGCACCAGCATGCAGGACTACATCCTGACCCAGCCGGACGACAGCAAGGGCAACGTCAACAATGGCAGCCTCTGGCGCCGGGCCAATACTCGGGTGAGCAACACCGAGACCACCACCAACCAGACTGACCTGTTCGGCAATTTCTACGTCGCCGGCTTCAAGAACAGCTTCTCCACCGGCGTGGAATACACCCGCGAGGAAAGCCAGAAGTCTTCGTACAACGTCAACACCGACACCACGCCGCGCACACCGGGCAACGCGAGCAACAACTGCACGCCGTCGATGATCGGCGCTTCGAGTGGCTATAACTGCACCTCGCTGTCGAACCCGAACCCGAACGATCCGTGGAACGGCGCAATCTCGCGCAACTACGCCGGCACCGACACCCAGGCCAACACCTACGCGCTGTATGTGTTCGATACCCTGGAGCTGTCCGAGCAGTGGCTGGTGAACATGGGCCTGCGCTACGACCACTTCGACACTGACTACAAAACCTACAACGCCGCTGGCCGCACCACGTCCAAGGGCGATGACACCAGCGAATTCGTCACCGGTCAGTTCGGCGTCGTCTACAAGCCTGCGGAAAACGGCAGCATCTACGCCTCCTATGCCACCTCCGCCACGCCACCGGGCAACACCCTGGGCGAAGGTCAGGAAGGCAACCCGTTGGGCGGCACCCCGGATCGCAGCGGCAACCTGCTGAGCAGCGACATGGAGCCGGAAACCACCAAGAACTATGAAATCGGCACCAAGTGGGACCTGCTCAACGACCGCCTGTCGCTGACCGCTGACATCTTCCGCACCGAGAAAGAAAACGCTCGTGTGCAAATCGACACCTCGTCGTACGAAAACGCCGGCAAGACCCGCGTGCAAGGTGTCGAGTTGTCGGCCAGCGGCAAGATCACCGACAAGTGGCAAGTGTTCGCCGGTTACGCCTTCATGGACAGCGAACAAGTCGACGGCGGTCCGATGGGCAGGGCCAACGATGGCAACGAACTGCCTAACACGCCGAAAAACAGCGCCAGCCTGTGGACCACTTACCAAGTCACGCCGAAGCTGACCATAGGTGGCGGCGCGTTCTACGTCGACGACGTGTACGGCAGCGTGGCCAACACCACCATGGTCGATTCCTATGTTCGCTACGACGCGATGGCCGCGTACAAGCTGACCAAGAACGTCGACCTGCAACTCAACGTGCAGAACCTGACCAACGAAACCTACTACGACAAAGCCTTTTCGACCCACTTCGCCAACCAGGCGGCGGGCCGTACGGCACTGTTGAGCACCAATTTCCACTTCTAAGCGATGTGGAAACCTGTGGGAGCGAGCCTGCTCGCGAAAGCGCTGGGTCAGTTAAGTAGAGGCTGACTGACACGACGCCTTCGCGAGCAGGCTCGCTCCCACAAGGAATACGCCGCAAGGCCTGGCCCCGTTCATTCAGTTGAACGGGGCTTTTGTGCGTAAGAAAGAACGCTTCTCGATAACCCACGGCATAATGCGCGCCGTGATGACAATTTCCGAACGGACGGCGAGTGACGTGTTGAAGAAAACCCTGTTCCAGTTGCACTGGTTTTTTGGCATCACCGCAGGCCTGGTGCTGGCGTTGATGGGCATCACCGGCGCGGCCTATTCGTTTCAGGACGAGATCCTGCGAGCGCTGAATCCCTCCGTCCTGCAAGTGGAGAAGCAGGTGGCCGGCGCGCTGCCGCCCGTCGAGCTGGTTGAGCGCATCGAAGCCGCGTCGGGGAAAAAAGTCTCGATGCTCTGGGTCGAAACCGACAGCGGCCACGCGGCCAAGGTGTTCTTCACCCCGCCAAAAGGTGAGCGGCGCGGAGAGATGCGCTACTTCGATCCTTACACCGCCGAGTTCATGGGCGATGCGGTCGGTCAGGATTTCTTTGGCTTGATGCTGCAACTGCACCGTTTCCTCGCCATGGGCGACACCGGCCGCAACATCACCGGTGCCTGTACGCTGATCCTGCTGTTCTTCTGCCTCTCCGGTCTGTACCTGCGCTGGCCACGTCAGTGGCACAGCTGGCGCGTGTGGCTGACCCTGGACTGGAGGAAAAAGGGCCGCGCCTTCAACTGGGATCTGCACTCGGTGGCGGGCACCTGGTGCCTGCTGGTCTATCTGTTGCTGGCACTGACCGGATTGTCGTGGTCGTACGAGTGGTACAACAAAGGCCTGACCAAATTGCTCTCCGACGCACCGCAAAACGAGCGCGTGCGCGGTGGTCGCGGGCCGGCGCCGGAAGGCCCGGCACCGACCGCCGATTACGCAGCGATGTGGAGCAGCATCTACAGCGCCGCCGGCCCGGGTCTGGCCGCCTACAACATCCGTATGCCGGCCGTCGCGGGCCAACCGGCGACCGTGTTCTACCTGCTCGACAGCTCGCCGCATGATCGCGCGCTGAACCAGATCACCCTCGACCCGGCCACCGGCATCGTCAAACGTGTCGACCGTTACGCCGACAAGAGCTTCAAGGCGCAACTGCTGACCAGCATTTATGCGCTGCATGTCGGCAGCTATTTCGGTCTGGTCGGGCGGATCATCATCACCGTCGCGGCGGTGTGCATGCCGCTGTTTTTCATCACCGGCTGGCTGCTGTACCTCGATCGTCGGCGCAAGAAAAAGCAGATCAAGGATGCGCGCCAAGGCCTCGCACAACCGGGCGGCGATGCCTCGGCATGGCTGATCGGTTTCGCCAGCCAGAGCGGGTTTGCCGAGCAATTGGCGTGGCAGACCGCCGGGCAATTGCAGGCCGCCGGTCTGCCGGTGAAAGTGCAGCCGCTGGCGAATGTCAGCGAACAGGATCTGCGTGAATCGAACAACGCACTGTTTGTGGTCAGCACGTTTGGCGACGGCGAAGCGCCGGACAGCGCGCGTGGGTTCGAACGCAAAGTGCTGTCCAGGGCTGCAACCCTCGACAGCCTGAATTACTCGGTGCTCGGCCTTGGCGATCGTCAGTATCAGCACTTCTGCGGCTTCGCCAAGCGCCTGCATCAGTGGCTGAGCGAGCACGGCGGCAAGACCCTGTTCGCGCCAGTGGAAGTCGACAGCGGCGATCCCTACGCCCTGCGTCACTGGCAAACCCAACTCGGCCTGCTCACCGGCCAAGCCCCGGTCGACACCTGGCAAGCGCCGAGCTACGACAACTGGACGCTGACACGCCGCGAACTGATGAACCCGGACAGCAGCGGTGCGCCGGTTTACTTGTTGGGCCTGAGCGCACCGAACACCAGCAGTTGGCTGGCCGGTGATCTGGTCGAAGTCCTGCCGCGCAATTGCCCGTGGGCCATCGAACATTTCCTCGACGGCCTCGGCATTCGTGGCGAGACCAACGTAAAAATCAACGGCCTCGACGAGCCGCTGGACGTCGCGCTGGCGTCGCGGCAATTGCCCGAACACCGCGCACATCTGGTCGGTCTGCACGCGCAGTCACTGGTCGACGCGATGGTGCCGCTGGCCATGCGCGAATACTCGATCGCCTCGATTGCCGCCGACGGCGTGCTGGAGTTGATCGTGCGTCAGGAACGACATACCGATGGCACCCTTGGCATCGGTTCCGGCTGGCTGACCGAGCACGCGTCCGTGGGCGGCAGCATCAGTTTGCGCGTGCGTCGCAACAGTGGCTTCCATCTGCCCAACGAACCCGTGCCGATGATTCTGCTGGGCAACGGCACCGGCCTGGCCGGGTTGCGCAGCTTGCTCAAGGCGCGGATTGCCGACGGTCAACAGCGCCAGTGGTTGCTGTTTGGTGAGCGCAATCGTCAGCACGATTTCCTCTGCCGCGCGGAACTGGAAGAGTGGTTGATCAATGGAGATCTGGCGCGGCTGGATCTGGCGTTCTCGCGGGATCAGGCCGAGAAGATTTATGTGCAGGATCGCTTGCGTGAGTCGGCCGACGAGCTGAAGAAATGGCTGGCGGACGGTGCGGTGATTTACATCTGCGGCAGTTTGCAGGGGATGGCGTCAGGCGTTGATCAAGTGCTTAACGACATTCTCGGCAGCGCTGAAGTCGAACGCCTGATTGAGCAGGGCCGCTATCGTCGCGACGTCTATTAAAAGCCCCTCACCCTAACCCTCTCCCAAAGGGAGAGGGGACTGATTGGGGGATGCTTGAGATGTACGCCGACCTGCGACTGCTTTACCGAATCCATAATCGAGAGAAAGGCTTTGCGTCCAATCTAACAATCGACACGGTCTTTCAGGTCGACGTACCTCTTCAGACAACTCGGTCGGCCCCCTCTCCCTCCGGGAGAGGGCTGGGGTGAGGGTTAGCTTTTGATCTTCAAACTGGCTGCAACTTCTGCTCAAACACCGCCACCCCATTCAAATCCCGCAACACCACACTCATCTCCCCGCTCTGCCCTTCAATATTCACCTCGCCAAAAAACTGAAACCCGGCAAACGGCGAAGTGTTCTGCGCCGGCGGCGCCTTCTCGAACACCACTTCCGGGCCAAAGGTCTTGTCCAGAGGATTGGGCCCGAAACTCCCGGCATTCAACGGCCCGGCGACAAACTCCCAGAACGGTTCGAAATCCTGAAACGCCGCGCGATCGGGGTGATAGTGATGCGCCGCGCAGTAATGCACATCCGCCGTCAGGAAGACAAAATTGCGCACCTGCTGCGCACGCAGATAACCGAGCAATTCGGCGATTTCCACCTCGCGCCCCTGGGCCGGTCCCGGGTCACCGTTAGCCACCGCTTCCCAACGCGCGACACCCGGGCTGACCTCACCATCCGGTACACCGAGGCCAATCGGCATGTCAGCGGCGATGACCTTCCATTGGGCCTTCGACTTCTTCAAACCGCGCTTGAGCCAATCCAGCTGCTCACGTCCCAGAAACGGTTTCGCCGCGCCGAGGTTGTCGTCATTGGCGCCGCGATAACTGCGCATGTCGAGCACGAACACATCGAGCATCGGCCCGTAATTGATCTTGCGATAAATCCGCCCGCCGCCGTCGGCGGCCTGCAAACGCATCGGTGAATATTCCAGCCAGGCCTGACGCGCACGGCCGACCAGGGTGTGGATATCTTTCTCCTGATAGCGCTCGTCGAGCTGCTTGCCCGGCGACCAGTTGTTGACCACTTCATGGTCGTCCCACTGCCAGATCTGCGGCACTTCGGCGTTGAAGCGGCGGATGTTTTCGTCCATCAGGTTGTAGCGGTAGTTGCCGCGATAGTCGGCGAGGGTCTGCGCGACTTTGCTCTTGGCTTCGGTGGTGATGTTGCGCCAGATGCGGCCGTTTTCGGTGGTGAGCTGCGCGGGTACCGGGCCGTCGGCGTAGATGGTGTCGCCGCTGTGGATAAAGAAGTCCGGCAGGCGCAGGCGCATGGATTCGTAGATGCGCATGCCGCCGATGTCCGGGTTGATGCCGAAACCCTGGCCGACGGTGTCACCGCTCCAGACGAAACGAATATTGCGCCGCGCCATCGGCGCGCTGCGCAGATGGCCGAGCCACGGCTCGCTGGCGACGCCGGTTTGCGCGTCCTTGAAATACACCCGATAGAAAATCGCCTGATCGGCGGGCAGCCCGGTCAGTTCAACCCGGGCGGTGAAATCCGTGCGCGCATCGGCCAGCGCCGAGACCACCCGGCGCGGATGGCGAAACTGGCTGCGGGTGTCCCACTCGACCACCATCCACGCCGGGCGATCGCTGCGGCTCCAGATCATCGCGCGGTCGCCTTGCAGGTCGCCGGACTGCACGCCATCGGTCAGTTGCGGCCGATCCTTGACCGACGCAATCACCGCCGGCGCCAGACCCGGCATCAGCAGACCGGCACCGATACCTTGCACGACACGCCGGCGACCCGGGTTGAAATCGCTCATGGTGTTCTCCCTGAAAAAAGGAAAACTTAAGCACGCCTATATGAACTCGCCATGACACCACTAACCATTGTGGGAGCGAGCCTGCTCGCGAAAGCGGTGTGCCAGTCAACATACATGTCGCTGGCAGATTGCATTCGCGAGCAGGCTCGCTCCCACAGGGGATTTGTGTCGTCAGTCAGGCCTTGGCGGGTTCCAGCGCCAGCTCGACGGCTTCCGGGCGTTTGACCGTCGCATAGACCACGGCGGTCAACAAACTCCCCGCGACAATCGCCAGCAAATACAACAACGCATGGTTGATCGCATTCGGAATCGCCAGCACAAACAAGCCACCGTGCGGAGCCATCAGTTTGCAGCCGAAATACATCGACAACGCACCGGTCAATGCACCGCCGGCGATGCTCGCCGGGATCACCCGCAACGGATCTTTCGCGGCAAACGGAATCGCCCCTTCGGAGATGAAGCACAGCCCCAGCACGAAGGCAGCCTTGCCGGCCTCGCGTTCAGTCTGGGCGAACTTTCTCCGCGCAATAAACGTAGCGATACCGAGGCCAATCGGCGGCACCATACCGGCCGCCATGGTCGCGGCCATTGGCGCATAACTCTGCGACGCCAGCAGCCCCACCGAAAATGCATAGGCGGCTTTGTTGATCGGCCCGCCGAGGTCAACGCACATCATGCCGCCGAGCACTACACCGAGCAGAATCGCGTTGGTGGTGCCCATGCTGTCGAGAAAACTCGTCAGCGCCAACAGCATCCCGGCGACCGGTTTGCCCACCACGTAGATCATCACCAGACCGGTAAACAGACTGGCGAACAACGGGATGATCAGGATCGGTTTCAGCGCTTCGAGGCTCTGCGGCAAGGCGACATAACGGCTGATCGCTTTCGCCGCATAACCAGCGATAAAACCAGCGACGATACCGCCGATAAACCCCGCGCCCAGCGTACTGGCGAGCAAACCACCAATCATCCCCGGCGCCAGACCAGGACGGTCGGCGATCGAATACGCGATGTAACCGGCCAGCAGCGGCACCATCAACTTGAACGCGGTCTCGCCACCGATCTGCATCAACGCCGCCGCCAGCGTGCCTTCCTCCTTGAACGCGGTGATGCCGAAGACGAACGACAGCGCGATCATCAAACCGCCGGCCACCACCATCGGCAGCATGTACGACACGCCGGTCAGCAGGTGTTTATAGATGCCGGTTTTCTCTTGCCTGGCCGGTGCCTTGCCGTCAGCCGCCGCGCTTTCCACCGCGCCTTCGGCCAAGGCTTTTTTCAGTGTAGCTTCGGACTGCTTCAAGGCAATCCCGGTGCCGCAGCGATAGATTCTCTTGCCGGCGAAACGCTCGGTGGCGACTTCGATATCCGCCGCCAGCAACACCACGTCCGCGTCGGCAATCGCCGCGGCGCTCAACGGGGTTTTCGCGCCCACCGAGCCTTGGGTTTCGACCTGCAGTTCGTAACCCAGACGCTTGGCGGTCTGCTGCAAGGCTTCGGCGGCCATGAAGGTGTGGGCGACACCGGTCGGGCAGGCAGTGATGGCGACGATGCGTGGGGCACGCGGCGCATCAGTCGCTGGTGCAGCCTCGCTGGCGACGTAAACTTCTGCCTCTTCAGCACCACGACGCAGCACCGCTTCGACATCCTGCAACGCCTGCGCCGGGGCGATCTGGAACACCCGTTTGCCGACAAAGCGGCTCATGTCCACCGCGCCGGTGGTGACCAGCAACACCCACTCCGCCGCTGCAATCGTCGCCGCCGACAATTCACGTTCCGGGTGCGCTGCATCGACCACTTCCACGCTGGTGCTCCAGCCCTGACGCTGCGCGGCGGCATCGAGCAAACGCGCGCACAGCACACTGGTGACCATGCCGTTCGGGCAAGCCGTAACAATGGCTAATTTCATGACAAACCCTCTTATTGTTCTGTCAGGGGACGCACGCGCACGCCCTGTTCGAGCTGCGCCAGTTGCGCAGCATCGTTGATGCCGAAACCGATCTGAGTCACCGCCATCGCCGCAATTGCGGTGGCCGTGCGCAGGGTTTGCTCGGGCGTATCGGCGCTGAGCAGACCGTGGAGCATGCCGGCCAGCAACGAATCGCCGGCACCGACCGTGCTGGCAACACTGACTTTCGGCGGTGTGGCGTGCAGTGCCGAACCGATGCTGAACCAGTTCACGCCGTCAGCACCGTGAGAGATGACCACGTGCTCGATACCTTGGGCATGTAAACCCGCCGCTGCCTGAGCTTCGGCCGCGTGAGAAACCACCTCGCAACCGAGTGCATCGGCGAGTTCTTCAGTGTTCGGTTTGATCAGCCACGGACCGGCCTGCAAAGCTGCGCGCAAGGCTTCGCCGCTGCTGTCGAGGGCGACTTTCAGACCGAGCTGGTTGAGCCGTTCGATCAACTCACGCAACCACTGCGCAGTCACGCCGCGCGGCAAACTGCCGGCGACCACGACGGCATCGTGACCTGGTGCAATCTGCAGCAGACGCTCGAGCAACGCCTGCTGCGCCGCAGCGTCGACCATCGGCCCCGGACCGTTGATGTCGGTGATGCGGCCGTCCTGTTCGGCGACCTTGATGTTGCTGCGCGTCTCGCCCGGCACGCGGATAAACGCGTCGACAAAACCACGCTTGGCGAACAGGGTCTCGAACGCTTGCAGGTTGTCTTCACCGAGAAAACCACTGACCGTCACTTGGTGTCCCAGATCAGCCAGCACCTGGGCGACGTTCACGCCTTTGCCGGCGGCGTGGGTGTGCATCTCGTCGCTGCGATTGACCTGACCGGCCTCCAGCCGTGGCAGTTCGACGGTGAGGTCGAGCGCCGGGTTGAGGGTCAGGGTAAGAATCTTGGCCATTACAGGGCCTCCACTAATGCGCGCACTTCGTTCGCGCTGCCCACGGCCAGGGCTTGTTGAGCAAGGGTTTGCGCCTGGGTCAGGCTGAGTTCGCGGATGCGTGCCTTCACCTCGGCAATGCTGCGCCCGGAGACGCTGAGTTCATCGACCCCGAGGCCGACCAGCACCGGCACCGCCAGCGGGTCCGCCGCCAGTTCGCCGCAGACGCCAACCCATTTGCCGTGGGCGTGGGCCGCGCGCACGGTGATGTCGATCAGTTGCAGCACCGCCGGGTGCAAGCCATCCGCCTGCGCCGACAGGGTCGGGTGACCACGGTCGATGGCCAGGGTGTATTGGGTGAGGTCGTTGGTGCCGACGCTGAAGAAGTCGACTTCCTTCGCGAGTACCGGCGCGAGCAAAGCGGCGGACGGCACTTCGATCATGATCCCCAGTTGCAGATCGGCGACCGGGATTTCCAGGCGCAGCCGCTCGGTCATGTCGCGGGCCTGACGCCACTCTTCGACGCTGCCGACCATCGGGAACATGATGCGCAACGGACGGTTGTCCGCCGAACGCAGCAAGGCGCGCAATTGCGCTTCCATGATCTGCGGACGCTGCAAGGTCAGGCGAATACCGCGCACACCGAGGAACGGATTTTCTTCCTTGGCGATCGGCCAATACGGCAGCGGTTTGTCGCCGCCGACATCCAGCGTGCGCACCACCAGCGGTCGACCGGCGAGGCCATCGAGGACCCGGCGGTATTCAGCTTCTTGCGTCGCCTCATCCGGCGCTTGCGGATGAGCCATGAAAATCAGTTCGGTACGCAACAGACCGATGCCTTCGGCGCCCTGCTCTACCGCTGCGGTGACCCCGGCGCTTTCGCCGATGTTGGCGAACACTTCAACGGCGTGGCCGTCGGTGGTGTGTGCCGGTTGATGACGCTGTTCGGCGGCAATCTTCAGGCGTTGCTCACGGGTGTCGCGCTCTTCGGCGGCACGTTGCAGGGTCGCGGCATCGGCGTCGACATGCAGGCGACCGCGTTGACCATCAAGCAGCAACGGCGTGCCCGGTTGCAGCAGCAACACTGCCGCGCCAGCACCGACCAGCGCCGGAATCCCGAGGGCTCGGGCGACGATTGCACTGTGCGCGGTGGCCCCGCCACGTGCGGTAAGAATCCCCGCCACGCGCGCCGGGTCCAGCCGCGCGACATCGGACGGGCCGACCTCGTCCATCACCAGAATGTAAGGTTGCTCAGGCTCGCTCGCCGTTTGCACGCCACACAGTTGCGCCAGTACGCGGCGACCGATGTCGCGCAGATCCGCCGCCCGTTCGGCGAGCAAGGCATCTTGCAGCGATTCCTGTTGTTTGGCCGCCGCTTCGATCACCGCCATCCACGCCGCTTCGGCGCTTTCGCCCTGCTTGAGGCGGGTGTCGACTTCGTCGGTGAGTTCCGGGTCGTCGAGCATTTCCTGATGGGTGATGAAAATCTCGCGAATGGCTTTGGCTTTGCTGCGCTCGATCAGGCCCTGAATGTCACTGCGCACGTCGCTGAGCGCTTGCTTGAGACGTTCGCGCTCAACGGCGGCGGACTCGCCGCGCAGCGGGTAATCAATGGTTTGCTGAACCTGAATATGCGCCGGGCCGATGGCAATGCCGGGGGCTGCCGGGATCGCCTGCAATTGAGCACCGGACGCCGGGGCGATCAGCACTTCGGCGATGTCGGCAATGACCTCGCGCTGCTGGCTTACGGCTGGCAGCGGCTCGACTTCTTCGCCAAGCCCTTCTTCGATCGCAGCCAAGAGTGCCGGCAAGGCATCCGCGGCGATGCTCGGTTCGGCGATCAACTCCAGCACCTGACCGCGTCGGGCACCGAGGCTGAGCAGCTTGCTCAGGCTCTTCACTGACACGGCGCTGTCCTGACCGTCGACGATGCGCACACGAATCTCACCGTCAAAACTCTTCGCCAGTTGCGCGAGGATCTTCGCCGGGCGTGCGTGCAAACCATGGGCGTTGGCCAGGGCAATGCGTGCGTTCGGCCAGTCGGCGGGCAATTCACCGCCGAGCACTTCAAGGACTTTACGGCTGCTGGTGGCGCGGCCCAATTCATGGCCGCGACCTTCGATGAGCAACGCACACAGGCGCTCAAGCAGCGCCTGATGCGCCTCGCCAAGGCTGGCCAGGCAGAACAGACCACTGAGCGGCTGACCGAGGTAGCGCATCGGTTTGTCCGGCGTCACGAACGCCAGGCCCGGGCGCTTCACGGTTTGCTCGCTGTGCAGCCACCACAAACCATCGCCCAGCGGCAGCGCTTCGACCTGTTGCAATACACCGGCAAAACCGTTGCTCACACAATCGGCCTGCCGCAGCAGACGTGCGCCACGCCAGACCAACTCTTCGAAATCATCGGCCGACACGCCGAGGCCGATCATCTGCGCATCCAGCGCCAGTTCCTGTGGCGCGCCTTGCAGCAACTTCAGCAGCGCTTCGGGAGAACTGGCACGACGCAGAGCCTGGCCCAGATCGGTCTCGCCGAGGGCGCGGGTCAGCAGTTGCAGCAGGCGCAGGTGTTCGTCGGATTTGGCGGCGATGCCAATCGCCAGATAAACGATCTGGCCATCGCCCCAATCCACGCCTTCCGGGAACTGCATCAGGCGCACGCCGGTGGCGAATACCTGATCGCGGGTTTCCGGGGTGCCGTGGGGAATGGCAATACCTTGACCGAGAAAGGTCGAGCCCTGGGCTTCCCGTGCCTGCAATCCAGCGAGGTAACCGTCGGCAACCAGACCATCGGCCACCAGGTGATTGGCGAGCAGTTGCAGGGCAGCGGGTTTATCCACAGCCGATTGGCCCATGGATATCTGCTCTATAGTGAGCTCGAGCATGCGATCTCCTTTTTGGCGCTTTATGAGTGCCAGGTATTGTTTTGGATAGTTTGCAGCTTAGGCGTTTTACCGCTTTGCTTTTCAGCGGCAGTTTTGGCGGTTTCACGGCAGAACCGGCCAAAGACGTCTAAAACGTAGAAAATACGCTTGCTGAAACGTTTAATCTAGATTGATCGGCACGTTACTCGATAATGTCCCATCCTTGAAGTCCAACTTGTCGGATGCGCTGCGACAATAGTCGCCTGCCCTAATCGGTTAGGATTGGCGAAAATGTGGCGGCAAGCTCGAAAAAACAAGGAAATCCCGGGTTGAAACTCAGTGATATCGCGCGGTTGGCCGGAGTGTCCGTGACCACCGCCAGCTACGTCATCAACGGCAAGGCCGAACAGCAACGCATCAGCAACGCCACCGTCGAGCGGGTGCGGGCGGTGGTCGATCTGCACGGCTTCACGCCAAACCCTCAAGCGGCCGGACTGCGCAGTCGGCACACGCGCACGCTGGGCTTTATTCTGCCGGATCTGGAAAACCCCAGTTACGCGCGGATCGCCAAACTGCTTGAGCAAGGTGCGCGGGCGCGCGGCTATCAATTGCTGATCGCCAGCTCCGACGATGCGCCGGACAGCGAGCGGCAGTTGCTGCAACTGTTCAAGGCGCGCCGCTGCGATGCGCTGATCGTCGCCAGTTGCCTGCCGACTGGGGATGACAGTTACCGCCAGTTGCAGGCCAAGGGCCTGCCGATCATCGCTATCGACCGGGTCATGGAACCCGAGCACTTCTGCTCGGTGATCAGTGACGACCGCGAAGCCAGCCTGCACCTGACCCAAAGCCTGCTCGACCCGCAACCGAAGCAGATCGTCCTGCTCGGTGCGCGCCCGGAACTGAGCATCAGTCAGGAGCGTGCCGCCGGTTTCAAACAGGCGCTGGTCGACTTCAAGGGCGAAGTGCTGGTCGAACACGCCGAATCCTTCAGCCGCGAATGCGGCAAGCAATTGATGGAAGAACTCCTGCAGCGTCTGGGGCATTTGCCCGATGCGCTGGTGACCACTTCCTACGTGCTGCTGCAAGGCGTGTTCGATGCGCTGCATGACTTCCCGCTGAAGTCCCGCCCGCTGCGCCTCGGCACCTTCGGTGATACGCAGTTATTGGATTTCCTGCCGCTGCCGGTCAACGCCATGGCCCAGCAACACCAGTTGATCGCCGACAAGGCGCTGGAACTGGCCTTGGCGGCGGTCGAGCAGTCGGAGTACAAGCCCGGCGTGCAGGCCATCGCGCGGACCTTCAAGCAGCGTATTCACCGGGACTGAGCCGTGGAGCTGATCGACAGCCACACCCACCTCGACTTCCCCGACTTCGACGCCGATCGCTCGGCGTTGCTCGCCGAAAGCCGCGCCCTCGGGGTGCGGCGGATGGTGGTGTTGGGCGTCTATGAGGGTAACTGGCAACGGGTCTGGGATCTGGTGCAGAGCGATGCCGATTTGTACGCGGCGCTTGGATTGCATCCGGTCTATCTCGATCAGCATCGTCCTGAAGATTTATTGGCACTCGGTGATTGGCTGACGCGATTGCGCGGTCATCGGCAATTGTGTGCGGTGGGCGAGATTGGTCTGGATTACTTCATCGAAACCCTCGACCGCGAGCGGCAACAGGCGCTGTTCGAGGCGCAACTGCAACTGGCCGCAGACTTCCATTTGCCAGCGCTGATCCATGTGCGCCGCAGCCACGCGGCAGTGATCGCGACGCTCAAGCGCTTCAAGCTCAAACGCGCAGGGATCATCCATGCCTTCGCCGGTAGCCATGAAGAAGCGCGGGAGTACATCAAACTCGGTTTCAAACTGGGCCTCGGCGGCGCACCGACCTGGCCGCAAGCGTTGCGCATGCATCGGGTGCTGGCGGAACTGCCGCTGGATTCGATCGTGCTGGAAACCGATTCACCGGACATGGCACCTGTCATGTTTCCCGGCCAGCGCAACAGCCCGGCGCACTTGCCGGCGATCTGCGCGGCGCTGGCCGAGCTGATGAAGATCACCCCGCAGCAACTGGCCACGGCCAGTACCGCCAACAGCTGCGAAGTGTTCGGCTGGTAATCAATCGGCGTAAGCCTTGGCGGCCTCCAGAATCAGCGTCACATGCTGACGCTGGCGCGCGTAACGGACGACCACGAAGTACAAGAAAATCGTGATCAGTGACGCGTTCAGTTGCTCGGTGACGCTAAGCAGTCCCAGCCATTCCATCACCAACGCCACCAGCAGCGCGGTGCACACCGTCAGCGAAGCACTGAAGCGCAGCAGCGCCAGCGAGTCGAGGGACTTGAAGCGCTTGATCTGTTGCGGGCAACGCAGCTCCAGCGCTTTCTGGCAATGCTCGCAGGTGAACGGTTCATTGATCGAGATGGCATTGAGTTGCCACGGTTTGAGCAGCTGCGTGGTCTGGCAATGAGCACAGCGCCCCTGGACTCCAAGAGTCGCGACAGACATGAGCGGCCTCCTCTACGCTAACGTTGAGCATGGATACTGGCTCATTGCTGGGTAAACGCCAGAACACGGCGAGAAACAGGATTGGGCTTACGGTCTGAAGTGAAAAAGTACTACAAAAGATTCTGACAAAACCCTGAACCCGGTGGGAGCGAGCCTGCTTGCGAAAGCGGGGTGTCAGGTGACAGCGACGTCACTGACAGATTGCATTCGCGAGCAAGCTCGCTCCCACAGGTGTGTGACGACTCAGACGCGGAAGGCGCTGATCAGCTGTTTAAGCTCAACCACTTGGGCTGACAGCGCCCGGCTGGCATCTTCGGTCTGGTGCGCACCTTGCGCCGTGCGCTCGCCAGCGCGGTTGATCTCGACGATGTTCTGATCGATGTCGTGGGCCACCGCCGTTTGCTGTTCAACCGCCGCAGCGATCTGCTGGTTCTGATCAACGATCATGCCGACCGCACCGAGGATGTTTTCCAGCGCCTGCTGGACCTTTTCCGACTGCCCGACCGTGCCATTGGCCATCTGATGGCTGACGCCCATGGCTTTCACCGCAGCGCCGACGCCGCCGTGCAGCTTGGCGATCATCTGTTCGATTTCTTCAGTTGATTGCTGAGTGCGTTTGGCCAGCGTGCGCACTTCGTCGGCGACCACGGCAAAACCGCGTCCCTGCTCGCCAGCACGCGCCGCTTCGATCGCAGCGTTGAGCGCCAGCAGGTTGGTTTGTTCGGCGATGCTTTTGATCACTTCCAGTACGCGGCTGATCGACTGACTGTCGCTGGCCAACTGGTTGATCACCAACACCGACTGGTCGATCTCGCTGGCCAGTGCGGCAATGCTGCCCTGCTGTGACTCGACCAGGCCACGACCATTAATGGTCTCGTCATTGACGCTGTGGGCACTGCTCACCGCTGCCGCTGCACTGCGCGCCACTTCCAGCGAGGTGGCCGACATCTGGTTCATCGCCGTTGCCACTTGCTCGATCTGCGTGCGTTGCCCCGCCACCGCCTGATTGCTCTGTGCGGAGACGTTCTCGACCTGCCCGGCCTGACGTTCGACCTCGGCGACGGTCTGACCTACGCGCTCGATCAAGTCGTGAATCTTCCTCACCGTGCCATTGAACACCTCGCCCAACTCACCCAGTTCATCGCGACTGCTGGCCTTGAAGTTGACAGTCATATCGCCGGCCGCGACCTTGTCCATCATCGCGCCCAAGCGTTTCAGCGTGGTGCGGGTCGAGGCGTAGAAACCACCGTAGAGATAGAAAATCAGCACGAACACTACCGACAGCGCCACCGCTTGCAACACCATGTGCGTGCGGTTCTGCGCAAGACGCTGCTGCAATTGCGTGTCGAGGAATTTCAGCGTGGCTTCGTTGAGCTGGTAAGTCCGGTCGATCAGCCCGGTGACCTCATTGTAAAACGCCTGCCACGGCGCATCGAGGGTGTCGGCCATCACCACTTGTTCTTCGAACAATTCGCTGGCCTGTTTCAGCGAGGCCTTGCTGCTGTCAGCCGCCGCGCTGAGGGTATCCCGCGCGGCTTTGCTGGAGCCAAGGGCGTCCTGCAGTTTCAGCGCGTACTCGGCCTGCAGTTTTTCGATCTGCACCAGCAACTCATCAAAACGGGTGCTCGACGAACTGTTGAGAAAACCCTGGCCCAATGAATACGAGCCCATCGCCCGGCCTTCGCCGAGGGTTTGCGTGACGGTCGGTGTGATCAGCGTGACCAGTTCGCTGAGCTGGCGGATGTCACTCTGGTTATCGCGACTCAGGCCGGCCTGACTGGTGATGATCTGGCTGAAAATCTGCGAACTGGCGAGCAATTTGCCGATCAACGCGCTTTTGCTCTGCAACGAATTTTCCGCTTGCTGGGCCTTGAATGCGGCGATCATTTCATCGCGTTTGCCGTCGAACAGCTGAGTCTGTTCAGGATCGTCGGTCATCGCCGTCAGCCCTTGCAGGCGTGCCAACACTGCTTGCTCAAGGGTGGTGATCTGCGCCTCGACGTTGCCGGCCTTGCCGGACTGGCCGAGGGTGACGTTGATCTGTACCAGGTTGTTGAGGGTTTCCAGATCCCGGCGCAGTGCCAGGCTGCTGCCCAGCAGATCGAGGCTTTGCAGTTCGACGCGGGTGCCCTGGAATTCACGATAGGAATCGCGCACCAGATAGAAATTGGTCACCAGCATCGGCACCAGAAACAGCACGCTGATCAGGCTGAACTTCATGCCGAAGCTCAGACGGTTCATCAGCGAGACGGCGGGATAGAGCAAGCTCTTCACTGGAAGTCTCCCTTGGTTTTTCTTGTTTTTATTGGCAGGCGCGGGGCGACAGCAGATAGCCACTATCGAACGCCATCTCTGTATAGCTCAAATCGGAGGGAGGTTTTGTAACTTAAGGTTAACGACATCGCAGCCCGGGACACACAGATCTCCTCGTAGGAGCTGCCGCAGGCTGCGATCTTTTGATCTTTCTTTGAATCAGTGCGCCAGAACCGTCCACAAGGCAAACCCGGCATACCACAACACCGCCGCACGCAGCAGCAGTTCCCACAGGCAATCGAGGGTGTTGATGCCCTCCGGCCCGACCACCGGAGCCGGAATCTCTCCCGCCGCGAGACCGACCCGATTGATCAGTTGCGCAGCGCTGATGTTCCAATTCAGCAACTCATGCAGCATCACCCGACTGACCGCGACAAAGTTGCCGACCAGCGCCAGACTCGCCGCCAACAAGCGTACCGGCAGCCAGTCGAAGGCATGCCGCAGTTGCGCGGCGCGCTCGACCAGTGCCGGGTTCTGCCCGTGTTCTTGCGCCAGCGCCAACAGGCGATACGCCAATGCTGCCACCGGGCCGAGCACGAAATACCAGAAGATCACCGCAAAAAAGCTCTGATAGGCCTGCCACAGCAGATGCCCCTGCACGCTTTCAAGCAACTGCTCGCCGCTGTCGGCGCAGATATCCAGATCGCGCTTGGCCACGTGCGCTGCGGCTTGCAAGTCCTCACGCCGCCAGGCATCACGGAACGGCCCGAGACCGCCAAGCAAATCGCCGCGACCCAAGCTGTAAATCACCACCAGCAGATGCACCGGCAATGCCAGCAAGCCGTAGGCCACCGGCTCCAGCACCAATAGCAGCAACGCCAGCAGCGCCACCGGAAACAGCACCAGAATCGTCAGCACCAGCCAGGGCTGTCTGGCCAGGCGCGTGCTGGTTTCGAGTTTGTTCAGTTCGCGGATCCATCCGCCATCGCGTTGAACCCGATGACGCAGGGCCGAAAACTTCTCGATCCACAGCGCCAGCAGTAACACCAGAAAACTCATTGTCCTTCCTCTTGTGCCAGGGCCGCGCGGTAACGCGCCCAGTCGAATGCCGGGCCAGGATCGGTCTTACGCCCGGGTGCTATGTCGCTGTGCCCACAGATGCGGGCGCCGGTGATGGCCGGAAATGCGCTTTGCAACTGGCGGGTCAACGCCGTCAACGCCTGATACTGCGCATCGGTGAACGGCAGATCATCGGTGCCTTCCAGTTCGATGCCCACGGAAAAATCGTTACAGGTTTCCCGTCCTTCGAAGACCGACACACCGGCATGCCACGCCCGCTCAAGACAGGAGACAAACTGGGTGACCTTGCCGTCACGTTCAATCAGAAAATGCGCCGAGACGCGCAGGTCGGCAATCCCTGCAAAATAGGGATGCTCGGTGACATCCAGACGATTCTGGAAAAATTCCTGCACCTTGCCCGTGGCGAACTGCGCCGGTGGCAGGCTGATGTTGTGGATGACCAACAGGGAAACTTCGCCCGCCGGGCGTTCATTGAAGTTGGGCGATGGGCACACCTGCACCCCGTGACACCACCCGCTAGCGGGATCCAACTGCATACCGATTCCTTCAACGCCGACTGTGTTGGCGCCCAGTATGCCGTGATCGGCCCCCGGCGCGCGATCACTTGGCGCGATTGAGTCGCCGCAGATTGCCCAGCACCGATTCGAGTGCGCGGTCGAACAGCAAAGTATCGTCCAGCGCACGCACCGTCCCACGCTGAAACTCAAAGGCCAGCGCGATGCGGCTGCGCTCCAGCACCTTCATCCCGGTGCGATCGACAAACACGTACTTGCCGGTGGCTTCGATGATGGCCGCCAGTTTGCAGCGCAGGCTGTGTTCATCGTCTTCCTCAAACGCCACCCAACTGCCCAGGCGCAGTTGCTCGACCTGGCGCAGACCGGCGGCATCGTGGGGCAAACGTACCGAGGTCAACGCCGCGCTGCCTTCATCAGCGGTTTGCAGGATGATCTGCTGCGACACCTCGACCATTGGCAAAGCCTGATCAGTTTGATCGGAGCGCTCCAGAACCCGCACATGCAGGCCTTCCAGCTCGCTGAAAAACTCACTGGTGGCAAATGGATCGAACGCCGAACTGCTCAGGCCATCGCGCAGCGACTTGAGTAACCCTGGCACCAGCGCCAGCAAGCGCAGGCTGGATTCAGCGTCGTCATGACGCTGCACGCTCCAGATCAATTGCTCCATGGTTTGCACATCGGCCTGCCACTCAGCGGACTGATCGCCATGCTTGAGACAGGTCAGCAGCAATACTTTGCTCCACGCGTCCTGGACGAAGGTGACCACGGACGGCGGCAGGATCTTGCCCAGCAACGCTTGATTCAGCGCACGTTCGACCCGACGCCGCGCCAGTTCGGTTTTCGCTCGCCCCTCTTCGGCGTCACGCAGGCGCTGTTCAAGCAGCTCGCTGCGGCGGCGTTCATCACTGGTGAAGGCGAGAAAATCAGCCAGCAATTCGGAGAAGATTGCCGGATCGTCAACAAAATCGGTCAGCAGGCGCTGCACCACTTGTTCGATACGCAGGTACAGGCTGTCGCGCGCCTCGCCGTCGCAGTCGCCCCAGCCCATCGCCGCCTCAGCGATTTCGTTGAGCAGGCGCCGCGCCGGATGGGTGCTGCGGCTGAAGACGCTCTTGTCGAGCACCGCGACCTTGAGCATCGGGATCTGCAACCGCGCGATCAAGGCCTTGAGCGAATCCGGCACATTACGGTCGTCAAGAATGCAATCGAAGACCATGGCGATCAGGTTGATCACGTCCTCGTCCGCATCGCCGACGATCCGCGATTTGCCGCTTCTGACGCTGACCCGGGTCAGCAGCTGTTCGAGCTGATTGCGCAGATCGAAATCATCCTGTGCCGCCAACGCCGGCACGTATTGTTGCAAGTGCGAGAGCAGGCGCAGCAGGTCGCGGGTGGAGATCGGTTGCGCCGCAATGCTGGGCTCCAGCGTCGGCGCGACCCTGCCGCGCACCTGCGCGAGCAATTGCTGCAACGCGGCGAAAACCTCCTGCACGCCTTCGTCGACGGCCGGAGTGTCGTCGTTTTCCTCGCTGTGCACATTGGCGAGCGCACGATCAATCGCACGCCGCGCCGGGGCGGCCTTCAGTTCGGGCAACACGCCGGTAGCGAGCAGCAATTGATTGGCTTCGGCGTAAAGCTGTTCGGTGTCGGCCAGGACGTAGCGCTCGAACAGTTTGAGCAGGATCAGCTTGACCTTGATCTCCACGCCCAGATTACGCCCGGCCTGCAGGAAGAACTCGCAGAGCAGCGCCGGACCGAGCGGGTTGTGCTGATCGTCGAGAGTGTTGCCGAGCAGCGCGTTAAGGCGCGCGGTCAGTTGATCGAGGGCAAAGCCGTCGCGCTTGAGTACGCGACCGACCATGGTCTCGACTGCCACGCTGCGCTCCATGTCGTCGCTGCGCGGTGCCTGTTCGTCGTACACCAGGGCGTGCGGCAGGGTGTTGTGCGTGGGGTCGTATTGCGTCAGGCCGACGAACGCTTCGAAAAATTGCTCAAGAAAGCCGCGCTCGATGTTTTTGCGCTTGAGGCGCAGGTCACGCATGGCTTCGAAAAAAATATTCTGCTCGACGTCGTTGCGCGCCCGGTCGGCCATTTCAAACAGCGTGTCATCGGCGTTATCGAACAGCTCCTGCAAACCTTGGCGCAGTTGCTGAGCAGCCTTGTCGCGAACCTGAAGCAGAATCACAGGCAGGCGGGCGAGCGGCGAGTGATTCGCCTGATCGGTAGCGCCCTTGTGCAAAGGCACCACTTTCCCGTCGTTGTGCATCCAGGCCTCCTGAAACGGTGATTCGTTCGGTCAAGCCAACCCGGATCCCTGTGGGAGCGAGCCTGCTCGCGATAGCGGTGTGTCAGCCGCAGCAATGTCACTGAAAGAATGCATTCGCGAGCAGGCTCACTCCCACAAGTTCAATCAGGACGTCAAAGCCATGACGTCAAATGCAAGGCGGATTATCTTTCATAACTTGCCCACGGCGCCATAGTCGTCAGGGTTTCCCCTATGCCCTCTCAGTGACCCTGTCCGGGCGCCGTTTGCTCAAAGAAAATCGACCGGATGCAGGCAAGCCCGCACGTTCTCGCCTTGGGTTGGCTCGCGCCATGCCCCTATAATCGAACCACTTTGTTTGTGGAGCCCGTTATGCCGAATCTACGTCTCGCCGATTTGACCGCCGAAATCGAAGCCAACGTGCGCCGTGCGTTGCTCGAAGACATCGGCAGCGGCGACATCACCGCGCAATTGATCCCGGCCGAACGCCTGGCCAAAGCCACCATCATCACGCGCGATGCCGCCGTCATCTGCGGCACCGCGTGGGTTGATGCCGTGTTTCGTCAGCTCGATCCGCGGGTCGCGGTGCATTGGCAAGTGGTTGATGGCCAGCGGGTTAACCCCAATCAGCCGTTGTTTCATCTGGAAGGGCCGGCCCGTTCACTGTTGACCGGTGAACGCAGCGCGCTGAACTTCCTGCAGTTGCTATCCGGTGTTGCAACCCGTGCGCAATATTTGGCCGACTTCGTTGCCGAGACTCAGGTCAAACTGCTCGACACCCGCAAAACCCTGCCTGGCCTGCGTCTGGCGCAGAAATACGCGGTAACCTGCGGTGGCTGCCACAACCACCGTATCGGCCTGTACGACGCGTTCCTGATCAAGGAAAACCACATCGCCGCCAGCGGTGGCATCCCCCAGGCCATTGCCGCCGCGCACAAGATCGCGCCGGGCAAACCGGTGGAAGTCGAAGTGGAAAGTCTGCAGGAGCTGAAGGAAGCCTTGGCCGCCGGCGCCGACATCATCATGCTCGACGAACTGAGCCTGGACGACATGCGCGAAGCCGTGCACCTGAACGGCGGTAAGGCGAAGCTGGAAGCCAGCGGCGGCATCAACGAAAGCACGCTGCTGCCGATCGCCGAAACCGGGGTGGATTACATCTCGATCGGCGCGATGACCAAGGATGTGAAAGCGGTGGATCTGTCGATGCGCCTCAGCCTTTAACAGCAGCGGCAAGTTTCGAGCTACAAGCCACAGCGCTTTTGCTGTGACTTGCAGCTTGCCGCTGGAAACTCGTAGCTGCTTTTATACGACGAGATTATTCATCTCGCAGTACTCGTCCCATTCGACACCCAGCACTTCGGCCGCCTCTTTGTGCATTTCGAGGCGTTGGGTTTCGTACTCCTCCGGCGTGCTCGTGTACTTGAGCGCGAGTTCCCACGGTTGCAGGCCCTGAGCCTCGGCCTCGTCTTCGAAGGCCCACTTGATCTGGTCTTTCTGATCGTCAGGACTCAGGTCCTTGATCTCTTCTTTGAGGTCCGGTACGTCCAGAATGTACTTTTCCAGTGCTTGTTCGTGACGTTGCTCTTGAGTTAATTCGGTCATGGCGTTCTCGCTGATCTTAGGAATGGAGGATGGATCTGGATCATCAAGGATCTCTCTGACGCGGATTGACCGGCCTTCGGAACCATTCGGGATCATCTGAAAACTGCTAAGCGATGCTCATGCAGGCACCGAATATAGGACGTTTGCATGACGAATTACACGGCTCTTTACATCTCTCGCACAAAAAGCTGACCTGCGGAACATAAATCCGCATGACAAGAAGTGGGGAGATGAAGAAGCTGGTGCCCGAGACAGGAATCGAACCTGCGACCTTCGCGTTACGAGTGCGCTGCTCTACCGGCTGAGCTACACGGGCGGTGGGCTAAACCTAGCACCGCTCTTGAAGTCCGGCAACTTCGCAGAATGTCGCGATATTTCGCAGACAAAAAAATGCCCCGCCGTTTTCACGGCGGGGCATTTTTATTGCGCTAAAGCTATGGGGTGATTAAACGCCCGAAGCCTTGGCTGCTGCCACGTCTTTGATGGACAGCTTGATACGGCCGCGGTTGTCCACGTCCAGTACCAGCACTTCCACTTCCTGGCCTTCTTTCAGGATGTCGGTGACTTTCTCTACGCGAGCGTCGCTCAGCATCGAGATGTGCACCAGACCGTCCTTGCCCGGCAGGATGTTGACGAATGCGCCGAAGTCGACGATGCGCTCAACCTTGCCGACGTAGATCTTGCCGATCTCGGCCTCAGCAGTGATGCCCAGAACGCGCTGACGTGCTGCTTCAGCCGCTTCCTTGGTTTCGCCGAAGATCTTGATCGAACCGTCGTCTTCGATGTCGATCGAAGCCTTGGTTTCTTCGCAGATCGCACGGATGGTCGCGCCACCTTTACCGATAACGTCACGAATCTTGTCGGTGTCGATCTTCATCGCGATCATGGTCGGAGCGTTGGCCGACAGTTCGGTACGCGACTGGCCGATGATCTGGTTCATCTGACCGAGGATGTTCAGGCGCGCTTCCAGGGCTTGGCCCAGGGCGATTTCCATGATTTCTTCGGTGATGCCCTTGATCTTGATGTCCATCTGCAGCGCAGTAACGCCTTTGGCGGTACCGGCTACTTTGAAGTCCATGTCGCCCAGGTGGTCTTCGTCACCGAGGATGTCGGTCAGGACGGCGAATTTCTCGCCTTCTTTAACCAGACCCATGGCGATACCGGCAACCGGCGCCTTCATCGGCACACCAGCGTCCATCAGGGCCAAGGAAGCACCGCAAACGGAAGCCATCGAGCTCGAACCGTTGGATTCGGTGATTTCCGAAACCACACGGATGGTGTACGGGAACACGTCTGCGGCTGGCAGCATGGCCGAAACCGAACGACGGGCCAGACGGCCGTGACCGATTTCACGACGACCAGCGCCACCCATGCGACCACACTCGCCCACCGAGAACGGAGGGAAGTTGTAGTGCAGCATGAACGGGTCTTTTTTCTCGCCTTCCAGGGTGTCCAGCAGCTGTGCGTCACGGGCGGTGCCCAGAGTCGCGACTACCAGAGCCTGGGTTTCACCACGGGTGAACAGCGCCGAACCGTGAGTCTTCGGCAGAACGCCGACTTCGATGTTCAGCGGACGTACGGTTTTGGTGTCGCGACCGTCGATACGTGGCTTGCCGTTTACGATGTTTTCGCGAACGGTGCGGTATTCGATTTCGCCGAAAGCCGCTTTGACTTCGCTGGACGAAGGCTGGCCTTCTTCACCGGACAGCTTGGCAACGACTTGATCCTTCAGCTCGCCCAGACGCGCATAACGGTCAGCCTTGACGGTGATGGTGTAAGCCTGGGAGATCGCCTCGCCGAACTCGGCACGGATAGCACCCAGCAGCTCGGTGGCTTCTGGCGCAGGAGCCCAGGTCCAGGTCGGCTTGGCAGCTTCGGCAGCCAGTTCTTTAACAGCGTTGATCACCACCTGGAATTCGTCGTGAGCAAACAGTACCGCGCCCAGCATCTGGTCTTCGGTCAGCTCTTTGGCTTCCGATTCAACCATCAGAACGGCGTCGGAAGTACCGGCAACGACCATGTCCAGGCTCGAAGCAGCTTGCTGCTCGTAAGTCGGGTTCAGCAGGTAGCCAGTGCTTTCGTGGAAAGCCACGCGAGCGGCGCCGATCGGGCCGTCGAACGGGATGCCCGAGATGGCCAGGGCAGCCGAGGTACCGATCATCGCAGCGATGTCCGGATCGGTCTTCTTGCTGGTGGAAACGACGGTGCAGACAACCTGCACTTCGTTCATGAAGCCTTCTGGGAACAGCGGACGGATCGGACGGTCGATCAGTCGGGAAGTCAGGGTTTCTTTCTCGGAAGGACGGCCTTCGCGCTTGAAGAAACCGCCAGGGATCTTACCGGCAGCGTAAGTCTTTTCCTGGTAGTGAACGGACAGAGGGAAGAAGCCCTTGCCCGGATCGGCTTGTTTTGCACCGACTACAGTCACCAATACGCTGACGTCGTCGTCAACGGTGACCAATACTGCGCCGGAGGCCTGACGGGCGATACGGCCAGTCTCGAGGGTAACGGTCGATTGACCGAACTGGAATTTTTTGATTACCGGGTTCACGGTGTCCTACCTTCTTTGTGGCTCTTGGGGGAACTGGTTTCTTGCGAATTCTTGGGCAATGTCGGGAATCGGCCCGACCCTTGTCCGGGGTAAAACGTGTATCCAGATAAAACTTGAGGCTGGGAGCCTGCAAGGCGACCGCGGTAAACCGCGGACGTCTTGCAGACCACCAACCTCATAGCGCAATCGCTGATTAGCGACGCAGACCCAGGCGAGCGATCAGAGCGCTGTAACGGCTCACGTCCTTGCCTTTCAGGTAGTCCAGCAGCTTGCGACGCTGGTTTACCATGCGGATCAGACCACGACGGGAGTGGTGATCTTTACCGTTGGCCTTGAAGTGACCTTGCAGTTTGTTGATGTTGGCGGTCAGCAGTGCAACTTGCACTTCTGGCGAACCAGTGTCACCAACAGCTTGCTGGTAGTCAGCAACGATTTGAGCTTTTTCTTGAACGTCGAGAGCCATGAGGCAATCCTTTTATCAGGAAACTGTTTCAGGGAAACAGCTTCAACAGGCCAGGGACAAATCCCTGTATCTATAAATGAGTCGTGACCGTGCCTGTTAACAGCCACACTCGCCGACCTGCTGTTACACAGGCCGGTTCCGGTCATTCTGACCGAATCAAACGACGTGGCGCGATGCGCCCGTCTTCGCTCACTTCACCGATACCGATGAAGCGACCATTGTGATCCTGTACCCGTACCATGCCGAACTTCGGAGCATCCGGGGCACGTACCGGCTGGCCGTTGAGCCAGTAGAACGCGCTTGCTTCCGAAAAGTGCAGCAGCGGCCAATCCTGCAGACCGCTGTCCGATGGCATCAGGAAGCGATCAACCGCTTCATTGCCGCCTTCGGCATGTACCGCTTCCAGCTCTTCGAGAGTCACGGTCTGAGCGAGGGTGAAAGGCCCGGCCTGGGTACGACGCAATTCAGCGACGTACGCACCACAACCGAGTTGCTCACCGATATCCTCCACCAGGGTGCGAATATAGGTGCCCTTGCTGCAATCCACCGCAAGACGCGCAGTATCGCCTTCGAAGGCCAGTAATTCCAAGCGCGCAATAGTAACAGAACGCGGTTCGCGCTCCACTACTTCGCCTGCACGAGCCAGCTTGTACAGCGGCTGGCCATCACGTTTGAGTGCCGAGTACATCGGCGGTATCTGACTGATTTGCCCACGAAATTTCGGCAGAACCGCCTCGACATCGGCGCGACCAACGGTCACCGGACGCTCCTGCAAAACCTCACCTTCGGCATCTGCCGTGGTGGTGGTCTTGCCCAGCTGCGCCAGGGTTTCATAACCCTTGTCGGAATCGAGCAGGTATTGCGAGAACTTGGTGGCCTCACCGAAGCACAGCGGCAAAACGCCGGTGGCCAACGGGTCGAGGCTACCGGTGTGACCGGCCTTCTCGGCATTGAGCAGCCAGCGGACCTTCTGCAACGCAGCGTTGGAGGTGAACCCCAACGGCTTGTCGAGCAGGATGATACCGCTGACGTTACGACGGATACGTTTGACCTGAGCCACCGAATTACTCCTTGGTGTCTTCAGGTGCAGCAACGCCCAGGTGCTGATTGTCTTCAGCCACGGCGCGCTCGATCAGGGCCGACAGGTGCGCACCACGCACGACGGATTCGTCGTAGTGAAAGTGCAATTGCGGCACGCTGCGCAGCTTCATTTCACGGGCCAGTTGCATGCGCAGGAAGCCTGCGGCAGCGTTGAGCACCTTGATGCTTTGCGCGATGTCTTCAGCGTTGTCCTGGCCCATCACGGTGATGAAGATCTTCGCGTGACCGACGTCACGGCTGACTTCAACGGCGGTAATGGTGACCAGACCCACACGTGGATCTTTGACTTCGCGACGGATCAGTTGAGCCAGCTCACGCTGCATCTGATCGCCGATACGTTGGGTACGGCTGTATTCTTTTGCCATGATTTTGTTACCTGTTACTGCCCAGCGGTGAAACCCGCAAGGTCTGAAAGCGGCAAACGCCCGGCCTGACAAAAGCCAGACCGGGCGTTGCGTTTAGAGTCCTGACGCCGTGGCGCGCATCTGCATGCGGCGGCTCGGCGTGGCCCTTGAAGTGCGCGAGTCAGAGGCTGCGAGCAACCTGAACCTTCTCGAAGACTTCGATCTTGTCGCCGACTTTGACGTCGTTGTAGCTCTTCACGCCGATACCGCATTCCATGCCGGCACGCACTTCGGAAGCGTCATCCTTGAAACGGCGCAGGGATTCCAGCTCGCCTTCGAAGATAACGATGTCTTCACGCAGTACACGGATCGGACGGTTACGGTGCACAACACCTTCGATCACCATGCAACCGGCGATCGCGCCAAACTTCGGCGAACGGAACACGTCACGCACTTCGGCCACACCCAGGATGTTCTCGCGAACATCGCTGCCGAGCATACCGGTCAGGGCTTTCTTGACGTCTTCGATGATGTCGTAGATCACGTTGTAGTAACGCATGTCCAGACCTTCCTGCTCGACGATCTTCCGTGCGCCAGCATCGGCACGCACGTTGAAGCCGAACAGTACAGCGTTGGAAGCCAGTGCCAGGTTAGCGTCGGACTCGGTGATACCACCGACACCGCCACCCACTACGCGCACTTGTACTTCGTCGTTGCCCAGGCCATTCAAGGCACCGTTCAACGCTTCCAGCGAACCACGGACGTCGGATTTGAGGACGATGTTGAGCGTCTTCTTCTCGGCCTGACCCATGTTTTCGAAGATGTTTTCCAGCTTGCCGGCGTGAGCGCGAGCCAGTTTGACTTCGCGGAACTTGCCTTGACGGAACAGAGCCACTTCACGGGCTTTCTTCTCGTCAGCCACCACGCTCATCTCGTCGCCAGCGTCCGGGGTACCGTCCAGGCCGAGGATCTCGACAGGGATGGAAGGACCGGCTTCCTTGATCGGCTTGCCGTTCTCGTCGAGCATGGCACGCACGCGGCCATAGTTCGAACCGACCAGAACCATGTCGCCTTGGCGCAGGGTACCGTCTTGAACCAGAACGGTTGCCACCGGGCCACGACCTTTGTCGAGACGCGATTCAACCACAACACCACGGCCAGGAGCCGATGGAGTCGCTTTCAGTTCGAGAACTTCAGCTTGCAGCAGAACGGCTTCAAGCAGCTCGTCCACGCCAGTACCGACTTTCGCCGACACCGGTACGAACGGCGTGTCACCGCCCCAATCTTCCGAAGTCACGCCGTGAACCGACAGTTCGCTACGGATGCGATCGAGATCGGCGCCCGGCTTGTCGATCTTGTTCACTGCAACCACCAGAGGAACGCCGGCTGCCTGAGCATGCTGAACGGCTTCGATGGTTTGTGGCATCACACCGTCGTCCGCCGCAACCACGAGGATCACGATGTCGGTCGCCTTGGCACCACGGGCACGCATTGCGGTAAACGCGGCGTGACCCGGGGTGTCGAGGAAGGTGACCATACCGCGTTCGGTTTCAACGTGGTATGCACCGATGTGCTGGGTGATACCACCGGCTTCGCCAGCAGCTACCTTGGCACGACGGATGTAGTCGAGCAGGGAAGTTTTACCGTGGTCAACGTGGCCCATTACGGTCACGACTGGCGCACGGGAGAACGATTCACCTTCAAACTTCAGGGACTCGGCCAGGGAATCTTCCAGGGCGGTGTCGCTGACCAGGGTCACTTTGTGGCCCAGTTCTTCGGCTACCAGTTGAGCAGTTTCCTGATCAAGCACCTGGTTGATGGTCGCTGGAGTACCCAGTTTGAACATGAACTTGATGATTTCAGCAGCCTTGACCGACATCTGATTGGCGAGATCGCCAACCGTGATGGTCTCGCCGATCTGCACATCACGTACGACAGGGCCGGTTGGGCTCTGGAAACCGTGGGCGTTGCGCTTTTTCAGCTTGGCCTTGCCGCGACCACCGCGACGGAAGCCATCGCTTTCTTCGTCGGTAGTGCGTGGCGCCACACGTGGAGCCGGCGCTTTTTCTTTGACAGATGCGCGATGCGGAGCGTTTTTGCGCTCGCCATCACCACCGCCGCTGCGACGATTGTTGTCGTCGGCACGTGGCTTGTCAGGACGGCGCTGTTCGTTCTGCTTGTTGCGAACTTCAGCAGACGGAGCTGGAGCAGCGGCAACCACCGGCGCGCTTTCGCGAACAGGTTCGGCAGCTACAGCCGGCGCCGCAACGGCGTCGCTGGTAGCGGTCTGCGCAGCAGCAGGCTGGCGGCGCGCTTCTTCTTCGGCGCGCTGCTTGGCTTCTTCCTCAGCCTTCTGACGAGCAGCATTTTCTACTGCGCGACGCTCATCCAGTTCACGCTTGCGTTCGGCTTCGATTTCTTCCGGGCTACGCTGTACGAAAACTTTCTTTTTGCGAACTTCTACGCTGATGCTTTTGCTACCAGCCACACGCAGGGTGCTGGTGGTTTTACGCTGCAGCGTGATCTTGCGTGGTTCTTCCACTTTCGCCTTGTGGCTGCTTTTCAAGTGAGTCAGCAGGGACTGCTTCTCACTGTCAGTCACATTTTCTTCGGCGGCGGTGTGCGGCAGACCTGCCTCACGCATCTGCTGCAACAGGCGCTCTACCGGTGTTTTGACCTCATCGGCCAGTTGTTTCACCGTGACTTGCGTCATGCACTTCTCTCCTCAGGCCGCGCCTAATTACTCGAACCAGTGGGCTCGGGCGGCCATGATCAACTTGCCGGCACGATCATCGTCAATGCCGTCGATGTCGAGCAGGTCGTCAATAGACTGCTCGGCCAGGTCTTCGCGGGTAATTACGCCGCGCACCGCCAGTTCCATCGCCAAATCCTTGTCCATACCCTCAAGCGAGAGCAGGTCTTCGGCCGGATGGGCGTCTGCCAGCTTTTCCTCAGTAGCGATGGCTTTGGTCAACAAACGATCCTTGGCACGAGCGCGAAGCTCGTTGACGATATCTTCGTCAAAGCCGTCGATGTTGAGCATTTCTTCCAACGGTACGTAGGCAATCTCTTCCAGGCTGGTGAAGCCTTCATCTACCAGCACCTGAGCCAGTTCTTCGTCGACTTCCAGCTCGTCGATGAAGTTGCGCAAGATGTCGCCGGTTTCTGCTTGCTGCTTAGCCTGGATGTCCGATTCGGTCATCACGTTCAGGGTCCAGCCAGTCAATTGGCTCGCCAGACGCACGTTCTGACCACCACGACCGATGGCCTGAGCCAGATTGTCTGCGCCAACGGCGATGTCCATTGCGTGGGCATCTTCGTCAACGATAATTGCCGCAACCTCAGCCGGGGACATGGCGTTGATCACGAACTGAGCCGGGTTGTCATCCCACAGGACGATATCAACACGCTCACCGCCCAACTCACCCGACACTGCCTGGACGCGCGAACCGCGCATACCGATGCAAGCGCCCTGCGGGTCGATGCGTTTGTCCTTCGAGCGGACGGCGATCTTGGCGCGCGAACCCGGATCACGGGACGCTGCCATTACTTCGATCAGGCCTTCGGCAATTTCCGGCACTTCGATGCGGAACAGCTCGATCAGCATTTCCGGCGCGGTACGCGACAGGATCAGCTGCGGGCCGCGGTTCTCGGTGCGGATTTCCTTGAGCAGCGCACGCAGGCGCACGCCGACACGGAAAGTTTCGCGAGAAATGATGTCTTCACGGGCCAGCAACGCTTCAGCGTTGTTACCCAGATCGACGATCACGTTGTCGCGGGTGACTTTTTTCACGGTGCCGGAGATGATTTCTCCCAGGCGCTCGCGATAGGCGTCGACCACTTGAGCGCGCTCGGCTTCGCGAACTTTCTGCACGATGACTTGCTTGGCAGTCTGTGCAGCAATGCGGCCGAACTCGATGGATTCGATCTTTTCTTCAACGACGTCGCCAACCTTGGCGCCAGGATGCGTTTCGGCAACCTTGCTTGGCCAGGTTTCGATGGCCGGATCGTCGAGATCATTCTCTTCGACGACCGTCCAGCGACGGAAAGTTTCGTAAGAACCGGTGTGGCGGTTGATTTCCACACGCAGATCTACTTCGTCTTCAAAACGCTTTTTGGTAGCAGTGGCCAGAGCCAGCTCCAGCGCTTCAAAAATTACGCTTGCCGGTACGCCCTTTTCATTGGATACCGACTCAACAACCAGCAGTACTTCTTTGCTCATCGTACGCCTCGCCTTTCGCAAGCCATTGGATCCGCGGGATCCGCGTCTCAGTCAAAACTGGGAATAATGTTGGCCTTGTCGACCATATCGATCGGCAACAGGAACTCATGGTCTTCTACCTGCACCACGACGTCCTGCTCTTCTACACCGCGCAGAAGGCCCTGAAAGTTGCGTCGCCCTTCGAAAGGCGAGCGCAGCTTGATCTTCACTTGTTCACCGGCAAACTTTGCAAACTGCTCAAGAGTGAACAGTGGGCGCTCCATGCCAGGCGAGGAAACTTCGAGGGTGTATTCAACGGAAATTGGATCTTCAACATCCAGTACACCGCTGATCTGACGGCTGACAATGGCGCAATCGTCCACCAGCACGCCACCCTCTTTATCGATATAAACGCGCAACACCGAGAAACGACCACGAGCCGAAAACTCGATACCCCAGCATTCATAGCCCAGGGCCACGACCACCGGGGCCAGCAAGGCCTGCAACTCTTCTAGCTTGCTCGACACCTGAACCCCCTAGTGCATGATATGTGCATGCTTTGCAAAATAAAAAAATGGGCATAACGCCCATCCTTGAAACGCCGTCGAACAGCGGCGTTGAAAGTGTCCAGCTAACAAAAAGCCCCTTAAAAGGGGCTCCTTAAACTGGTTGCGGGGGCCGGATTTGAACCGACGACCTTCGGGTTATGAGCCCGACGAGCTACCAGACTGCTCCACCCCGCGACAAAGCTGGGGCGGAAGTATACGACCGATCCCTTATAGGGTCAATGTAACCTTCCACCTGCAAGAAAGCCCGCAACAGCGGGCTTTCCTGACTAATTGGTACCGAGAAGGGGACTCGAACCCCTACACCCTATGGGCACAACCACCTCAAGGTTGCGTGTCTACCAATTCCACCACCTCGGCAAAACTACGTTTGAAACTCTTCTTACTTCTGCTCTTGAGCTGGAGGTACGTCAGTCGCTGGAGTAGCCGACTTTTGCTCTTGAAGCACCGGGACATCATCAGAAGCCGGTTGTTGTTGCTTAGGTACTTCCAACACTGCTGGATCTGGCAATCCTGCTTGAGTCAGCTGATGAGCCTTCTCTTTAGCAAAGTAACCTAACCCCAAGCTGGTTATGAAGAAACCGGCGGCAAGTATAGCAGTAAACTTACTAAGAAAGGTAGAGGAACCTTGGCTTCCGAACACAGTATTTGAAGCACCTGCTCCGAAAGACGCGCCAGCGTCCGCACCCTTACCCTGCTGCAGCAAAACCAGAGCAACTACGCCCAATGCACCCAGCAGATGAAAAACGACTACGACTGTTTCCAGCATTTTTTCAGTTTCCCGCGGCGCGACAAATCGCACCGAACTCATCTGCATTCAGGGAAGCTCCACCAATGAGCCCCCCATCGATATCCGGCATGCCGAACAGTTCGACCGCATTGGCCGCCTTCACGCTGCCGCCGTATAGAAGCCGCACACCTCGTGCGACTTCAGAATTCTCTGCCGCCAGCTGCTCACGAATGGCTTTATGCACATCCTGAGCTTGCTGCGGCGTTGCAGTCAGTCCGGTACCAATAGCCCAGACCGGCTCGTAAGCAATGACTGCCTTTGCAAAGGCACCAACACCCAGCTCCTCGATGATGCTGCCCAGCTGACGCCCGACAACTTCAAGAGTTTTCCCGGCTTCGCGCTGCTCAAGGGTTTCCCCTATACACAACACCGGAATCAAGCCACATGCCTGTGCCGCTGCGAACTTGCGATTCAGCATTCCGTCTCGCTCACCCATTATCTGGCGGCGTTCGGAGTGCCCGACAAGCACAAGGGAACAACCTGCGTCCACCAACTGACTCGGTGCAATCTCACCGGTCAATGCACCTTGCATGGATTCCACCGCAGAATTCTGCGCACCGACCGAAATCGATTTGCCTTTCAAGCCATCAATCACTTGATTGATATACAAGCAAGGCGGGAATACCGCGACATCAACACCGCTTGGCAAGGCCAGATGACGAAGGCCGTTGATCAGCTCAGCGACGCTGGCGCGGGTACCGTGCATCTTCCAGTTACCAGCTACCATAGGGCGACGCATGCTGTACCTCGTCGGTCAAAGTGGGCGCAGATGTTACCCAACACAATCATGGCTTGCAAGCCGTATCAGGCAGAAACTTCAGTTACCAGTTTTGCCAGCTCTTCGGCGTAGTTGCGAACCTGGGTTTCGTCCTCGCCTTCGACCATTACGCGCACCAGAGGCTCTGTGCCGGACTTGCGCAGAAGCACACGACCGCGTCCAGCCATTGCCTGGGTGACGCGTGCACTGGCTTCCTTGACAGCCGGGTGCTCCAGCGGACTTTCGCCACCGCCGAAACGCACATTGATCAAAACCTGAGGGCACTTGCGCAGTGCCTGACGCGTCTGCGCCAATCCTTCATTTCGGGCCTTCAGCGCCATCAACACCTGCAACGCAGCGATGATCGCATCACCGGTCGTGGTGTGATTGAAGCAAACGATATGCCCCGAATTTTCTCCGCCGACCAGCCAATCGCGCTCAAGCAACTCGGCGATCACGTAGCGGTCGCCCACATTGGCACGAATGAAAGGGATCGAAAGATCCGCCAGCGCAAGTTCCAGCCCCAGATTACTCATCAGGGTACCAACGACGCCGCCCTGCAATTTCCCGCGCTCATGCAGGTCACGAGCGATGATAAACAGCAATTCGTCACCATCGACGATGGTACCCGTATGATCGACCATCAGCACCCGATCACCATCACCATCGAAAGCAATACCCAGGTCGGCATGCTCGGCGAGCACCGCTGCCTGCAACTGCCCCATGTGGGTCGAGCCGCAGTTTTCATTGATATTCAGACCGTTTGGCTGCGCTGACAGCACAACGACCTCTGCTCCCAACTCGCGGAAGACGCTCGGAGCCACCTTATAAGTCGCACCATGCGCACAGTCGATAACGATCTTGAGGCCGGAAAAACTGGTCCCCGTAGGCACGCTGCTCTTGCAGAACTCGATGTAGCGACCCGACGCATCGTTGATTCGCGAGACTTTACCGATCTTGCTCGATTCGACCACTGTCATCGGGGTATCGAGCAGTTCTTCGATCATCAACTCCAGCTCATCCGGCAGTTTGGTACCTTTGCCGGAGAAGAACTTGATGCCGTTGTCGTCATGCGGATTGTGCGAGGCACTGATCACAATACCGGCCTCAGCCTGGAACGTGCGCGACAGATAGGCAATGGCCGGCGTCGGCATAGGACCCAGCAGCATCACGTCAGCCCCCGCCGAGGTCAGACCAGCCTCAAGTGCCGACTCGAACATATAACCGGAAATCCGTGTGTCCTTGCCGACCAGCACCTTGCAGGCGCCCATCTTGCGGAACGCCATGCCGGCAGCCCAGCCGAGCTTGAGCATGAAGTCAGGAGTAATCGGGTATTCACCGACTCGACCACGAATGCCGTCAGTACCAAAGTATTTCTTGCTCATAAGTGCTCCATCATTCTTATTCGGCTGATTCCACGGCCGCGATCATGCGCACCACGTCTACCGTTTCCGCTACATCATGGACGCGCAATATACTCGCCCTCTTCACCGATGCCAGCGCCGCCAGTGCCAGACCACCATGCAGCCGCTCACCGACAGGACGATTCAAAGCCTGACCGATCATGCTCTTTCGGGAAACACCGACAAGCAAAGGCCTGCCCAGCGCATGGAGGGCTTCCATGTGCTTGAACAAGCTTAGGTTGTGCTGAAGGGTTTTGGCGAAACCGAAACCCGGGTCGAGAATGATCCGCTGCGCAGGAATACCGGCCGCCGCACATTGCGCCATGCGCTCAGCAAGAAATTCACCGACTTCGCGCGTGACGTCCTGATACTGCGGATTGTCCTGCATGTCTCCGGGCTCACCGAGCATATGCATGAGGCACACCGGCAAACCCGTAGCCGCCGCCGCATCCAGCGCACCATCGCGCCGCAGTGACCGCACATCGTTGATCAACCCGGCACCCAACCGAGCGGTTTCGCGCATGACGGCCGGAGTCGAGGTATCCACCGAGATGATCACATCAAGCTCGCGATTGATCAGCTCGACGATCGGCGCCACACGCTCAAGCTCTTCGAGCGGGGACACCGCTCGCGCACCAGGACGAGTCGATTCACCACCGACATCAATCAGCGTCGCACCCGCCGCAACCATGGCTTCGGCATGGCGCAAGGCCGCATCGAGCTGGCTGTATTGGCCGCCGTCGGAGAAAGAATCAGGGGTTACATTGAGAATACCCATGACATGCGTCTGGGCTAAATCAAGAACCCGGTTGCCGCAAGGCAACCGGGTCAGGGACTGTACAGAAGTCATTTCAAACCTTAAACGTCAGCAGCCGGACCGCCAATCGGTGTTTCCGGACGCTCGTCACGCACCACTGGAGGTGGTGGTGTACCGGTACCACCCGACCAGTCACGAGGCTCGCGAGGAGTACGACCCGCCATGATGTCGTCGATTTGCTCGGCATCGATCGTCTCGTACTTCATCAGAGCGTCAGCCATTGCATCGAGCTTGTCACGGTTATCCGTGAGGATCTGCTTGGCCGTGCCGTAGCACTGGTCAATGATGCTGCGCACTTCGGAGTCGATCAGCTTGGCCGTCTCACCAGAGAAGCTGGCAGCCTGACCACCACCACCGCGACCGAGGAAGACTTCACCCTCTTCTTCGGCGTACATCAACGGGCCGAGTTTTTCCGACAGCCCCCACTTGGTGACCATATTCCGTGCGATCTGACTGGCACGCATGATGTCGTTGGAAGCGCCGGTGGTCACACCATCGAAACCGAGGGTCATTTCCTCAGCGATACGGCCGCCGTACAGCGAGCAGATCTGGCTGATCAGCGCACGCTTGGACAGGCTGTAGCGATCTTCTTCCGGCAGGAACATGGTTACACCCAGCGCACGACCGCGCGGAATGATCGACACCTTGTAGACGGGATCATGCTCAGGCACGACGCGACCAACGATTGCGTGGCCTGCTTCGTGATAAGCGGTGTTCTGCTTCTCTTTCTCGGACATGACCATCGATTTGCGCTCGGCGCCCATCATGATCTTGTCTTTTGCCAGTTCGAACTCTTTCATTTCGACGATGCGTTTGCCGCTGCGTGCAGCGAACAGCGAAGCTTCGTTGACCAGGTTAGCCAGGTCAGCACCGGAGAAGCCCGGAGTACCACGCGCGATAACGGCCGGAGCAACGTCGTCACCCATTGGCACTTTGCGCATGTGAACCTTGAGAATCTGCTCGCGACCACGGATATCCGGCAGACCGACCACGACCTGACGGTCAAAACGGCCCGGACGCAGCAGCGCAGGGTCGAGTACGTCTGGACGGTTGGTTGCAGCGATAACAATGATGCCATCGTTCATTTCGAAGCCGTCCATCTCAACCAGCAACTGGTTGAGGGTCTGCTCACGCTCATCGTGACCGCCACCCATGCCGGCGCCACGATGGCGACCGACGGCGTCGATTTCGTCGATGAAGATGATGCAAGGGGCGTGCTTTTTGGCCTGTTCGAACATGTCGCGAACACGGCTGGCACCGACACCGACGAACATCTCGACAAAGTCAGAACCGGAAATGGTGAAGAACGGCACCTTGGCTTCGCCGGCAATCGCCTTGGCCAGCAAGGTTTTACCGGTACCCGGAGGACCGACCATCAGCACGCCACGCGGAATGCGACCGCCCAGACGCTGGAACTTGCCCGGATCACGGAGGAACTCAACGAGCTCGCCAACTTCTTCTTTGGCTTCGTCGCAACCGGCAACGTCAGCCAAAGTGGTTTTCACTTGGTCTTCGGAGAGCAGGCGCGCCTTGCTCTTGCCAAAGCTCATTGGCCCACCCTTGCCGCCGGCACCGCCCTGCATCTGGCGCATGAAGAACATGAACACCGCGATGATCACCAAGATCGGGAAGCTGGCTACCAGCAACTGGGTCCAGATGCTTTGCTGTTCAGGCTGCTTGCCTTCAACAACAACGTGGTTGTCGACCAGATCGCCGATCAGGCCATTGTCCTGGATTGCCGGACGAATGGTCTTGAAGCTGTCGCCATCGTTGCGCTTGCCGGTAATCACATAACCATCAACGGCTACGCGCTCGACCTTGCCATCCTTGACCTGCTGGATGAAGTCGGAATAGTTGAGGGTCTGCGGCTCGTTAGGGCTGGAGAAGTTGTTCATCACCGTCACCAGGACAGCCGCGATGATCAACCACAGGATCAGATTCTTTGCCATATCGTTCAATTAACTACCCTCTGAAGCAAGCTCCGCTACTGGCGCGCGCTTCGCATGATATTCACCGGCCTAACTTACTACATTACCTACGACTCTGGCAGGCGCCGTCTGTAACCCTTTGTGAAACACTTTCTACACAATATTCGCTTATGCACGCGGGGCGAAATACGAAAAACCTATCACCCCACCCAAAAACCTCGTTTTACTCGCTACGGCCGCGGTAGCCCCAAGCCAACATGTATTGCTCACGGGAACTGCCACGGGAAGAGTCTGGCTTGATCATCTGGATCTTGTCGAACTTCTTCCGAGCATCCTTCAGGTAAACATCAAACCCTTCACCCTGAAATATCTTGATCACGAAATTTCCACCCGGCTTGAGTATCCGTTCCGCCAGATCAAGCGCCAGCTCGCAAAGGAACATGGCTTTTGGCATATCCACTTCAGGCGTACCACTCATATTGGGGGCCATATCGGAAATCACAAGGTCCACCTGTGAATTACCCACGGCCTCAAGAATTCGACCGAGCACTTCGTCCTCGGTGAAGTCACCCTGAATGAAAGTCACGTCCGGAATGCTGTCCATTTCCAGGATGTCCGAAGCGATCAGACGCCCCTGACCACCGATCAGCCGGCTAGTGACCTGCGACCAGCCGCCAGGCGCGGCGCCCAGGTCGACAACGCTCATGCCGGGACGGATCAGTTTGTATTTCTCCTGGATCTCCAGAAGTTTGTAGCTCGCACGCGAGCGGTAGCCATCCTTCTGCGCTTGCTTCACATAGGGATCGTTGACATGTCGTTTCAGCCAACCAAGGCTTGTCTTGGAACGCGCCATTGGGCACCTCGATGATTAGGGTCGTGATTAATTGGGCGGATCCACGAGCCCTCGGGTAAAATGGCCGCCATTTTACAGAATCCAGACGAAAGGGTCAGATTATGCCGCTCACTCCAGAGCAGAAGAAACAGTACAAATCCATTGGCCACCACCTGAAACCGGTTTTGACAGTGGCTGACAACGGTTTGACTGAAGGTGTTTTAGCCGAACTTGAACGCGCCTTGGCGGATCATGAGCTGATCAAGATCAAGCTCAATATCCTCGATCGCGAGTCGCGCCTGGCGCACATTGCAGAACTGTGCAAGGTCGGCAAAGCGGACCTGGTACAGGTCATCGGCAAGATGGCGCTGGTCTACCGCAAGAACTTCAGCGTCAACAAGCAGCTGTCGAACGTTCATCGCTTCAAGTGATGACAAGGGTCAAGGGTGTGCCTGGCGCACCCTGCCACTCCATCCCGGCACCGGCTGCATCACCAGCACCAACCCTGAAAACCCCAGAACCAGATAACTGAACACCTGCCAGCGCTGCGCATCCGGCCAGCCGACACGCACTGCGACAAACATCGCACACGCATAAAACGCCATCAGCAACACCTGCCCGCGAAAATCTCGCCACAGGCTTGCAAGCCCCTCAGCCTGTACCAGCACCAAAGCCTGAAAGATCACGCATGCGGCGGCGAACCCCACCGCCAGTACTTCGAATGCACTGGCCACCTCATCGATCAGCAGCGGTGCCAGGCCAATCTTGCCCAACGCCGGCTGCAAACCGAGATGAATCAGCCATAGACCGCCAACCCAAAGCATCTGGGTCAGCTGCCAAAGCATGGCGCCCGCATGCAGCGGGCGCCCTTTTTCAGATGTGACGGACTTCGACAATCTCGTACTCGATCACGCCGCTTGGCGTTTTCACGGCGACCACATCGCCCTCTTCCTTGCCAATCAAGGCGCGGGCCAAAGGCGAGCCGACCGAAATCTTGCCGAGTTTGAAGTCAGCCTCATCCTCACCCACGATGTGGTAAGTGACGCTTTCGTCAGTCTCGACGTTGGCGATTTCGACGGTGGTCCCGAAAATCACTTTGCCGGTGTGCGGGATGGTCGTGACATCGATGATGACCTGATTCTGAATCCGGCCTTCGATGTCACGAATCCGCGCCTCGACCATGCCCTGCTGTTCGCGGGCGGCATGGTATTCAGCGTTTTCTTTCAAGTCACCCAACTCGCGGGCCGTACCGATGTCCTGGCTGAGCTTCGGACGGACGACCTTGGTCAGGTGAGCGTGTTCTTCTTCCAGGGCTTTAGCGCCCTGGACGGTCATAGGGTATTTGATCATGCCTTCAATCCTGCATGTAGATCCTGCAAGCGGCGCACGGTCTTCTCGGGACCGAACTTCAGCGCTTCACAGATAGCTTCGCCCGCAGCAATGGTAGTGGTGCAGTAAATCTTGTGCTGCAGGGCATTACGACGAATGGAGTAGGAATCAGCGATCGACTGACGACCTTCGGTGGTGTTGATGATCAGCGTGACTTCGTCATTCTTGATCATGTCGACCACGTGCGGACGCCCCTCGGTCACCTTGTTCACACGGCGCACTTTCAGGCCTGCGGCTTCGATCAGCTTGGCAGTGCCAGCAGTGGCAACCACTTCGAAGCCCAAGTTGATCAGATCACGGGCTACGCCTGCAACCAGTGGCTTGTCATCATCGCGCACGCTGATGAATGCGGTACCGCCGGTCGGCAGCACTTCGCTGGCGCCCATCTGGGCTTTGGCAAATGCTTCACCGAAGGTGTCGCCGACGCCCATCACTTCACCAGTCGACTTCATCTCTGGGCCGAGGATCGGGTCAACGCCAGGGAATTTGGCGAACGGGAACACCGCCTCTTTCACGCTGTAGAAGTTCGGGATGATTTCTTTGGTGAAGCCGATTTCTTTCAGGGTCTTACCGGCCATCACGCGGGCAGCGATCATGGCCAGGGAGACACCGATGCACTTCGACACGAACGGCACGGTACGCGAAGCGCGCGGGTTGACTTCGATGACATAGATGTCTTCGCCTTGTAGCGCCAACTGCACGTTCATCAGGCCGACAACGCCCAGCTCCAGGGCCATTTTCTTGACCTGTTCGCGCATCTCGTCCTGGATGTGCGCCGGCAGCGAGTACGGCGGCAGCGAGCACGCGGAGTCACCGGAGTGAACGCCCGCCTGTTCGATGTGCTGCATGATCGCGCCGATCACCACGTCCTTGCCGTCGCAGACCGCATCCACGTCCATCTCGATGGCGCAGTTGAGGAAGTGGTCGAGCAGGACCGGGCTGTCGTTGGACACTTGCACCGCGTCACGCAGATAACGCTTGAGCTCGTCTTCCTTGTATACGATTTCCATCGCACGACCGCCCAATACATAGGACGGACGCACCACCAGCGGGTAACCGATCTTGGCAGCAGCACGAACGGCTTCGTCTTCGCTGCGCACGGTGGCGTTTGGCGGCTGACGCAGGTTCAGGCGCTCAACCATTTGCTGGAAACGCTCACGGTCTTCAGCGCGGTCGATGGCGTCAGGGCTGGTGCCGATGATCGGCACGCCAGCGGCTTCCAGAGCACGAGCCAGTTTCAGCGGGGTCTGGCCGCCGTACTGGACAATCACGCCTTTCGGCTTCTCGACGCGGCAGATCTCCAGTACGTCTTCCAGGGTTACCGGCTCGAAGTACAGACGGTCGGACGTGTCGTAGTCCGTGGAAACGGTTTCCGGGTTGCAGTTGACCATGATGGTTTCGTAGCCGTCTTCGCGCAGCGCGAGGGCGGCGTGTACGCAGCAGTAGTCGAACTCGATGCCCTGGCCGATACGGTTCGGACCGCCGCCCAGAATCATGATCTTGTCACGACCCGACGGCGCTGCTTCGCACTCTTCTTCGTACGTCGAGTAGAGGTAAGCGGTGTCGGTGGCGAACTCGGCGGCGCAGGTGTCAACGCGCTTGTAGACCGGGAACACTTCCAGCTTCTGGCGGTGAGTACGCAGGTTCTTCTCGGTCACACCCAGCAATTTCGCCAGACGCTGATCGGAGAAGCCTTTGCGCTTGAGCTTGAACATCAGGTCGCGGTCGATCGCGGACAGACCGAGGGTCTTGACCTTTTCTTCGTCCTTGATCAGATCTTCGATCTGCACCAGGAACCACGGATCGATCATGTTCATGTCGAAGATTTCTTCGACAGTCATGCCGGCACGGAAAGCGTCCGCCACGTACCAGATACGCTCGGCGCCCGGCACGGTCAGTTCGCGCTTGAGCACGCTCATGCTTTCCGGGTTGCTCAGGTCGAGCTTCTCGTCCAGACCGCAAACGCCGACTTCCAGACCGCGCAGGGCTTTCTGCAGGGATTCCTGGAAGGTACGGCCGATGGCCATGACTTCACCGACCGACTTCATTTGCGTGGTCAGGCGTGCGTCAGCCTTGGCGAATTTTTCGAAGGCAAAGCGTGGCAGCTTGGTCACGACGTAGTCGATCGACGGCTCGAAGGACGCCGGAGTTTTGCCGCCGGTGATGTCGTTCGACAGTTCGTCGAGGGTGTAACCCACAGCCAGTTTGGCCGCGACTTTGGCGATCGGGAAACCGGTGGCTTTCGAAGCCAGTGCCGAAGAGCGCGATACACGCGGGTTCATTTCGATCACGACCATGCGGCCAGTGTTCGGGCAGATACCAAATTGAACGTTGGAACCGCCAGTCTCGACGCCGATCTCGCGCAGCACTGCCAGCGAGGCGTTACGCAGGATTTGGTATTCCTTGTCGGTCAGGGTCTGAGCGGGAGCAACAGTGATCGAGTCACCGGTGTGCACACCCATCGGGTCGAAGTTTTCGATCGAGCAGACGATGATGCAGTTGTCCTTTTTGTCGCGGACAACTTCCATTTCATATTCTTTCCAGCCGATCAGCGATTCGTCGATCAGCAGCTCTTTGGTCGGCGACAGGTCCAGACCACGGGCGCAGATTTCTTCGAACTCTTCACGGTTGTAAGCGATACCGCCACCGGTGCCGCCCATGGTGAAGGACGGACGGATGATGCACGGGAAGCCCAGGGTTTCGAGAACCGCGTTAGCTTCTTCCATGCTGTGGGCGATACCGGAACGCGGGCACGCCAGGCCGATGGATTTCATCGCCTTGTCGAAACGCGAACGGTCTTCAGCCTTGTCGATGGTGTCGGCGTTGGCGCCGATCATTTCCACGCCGAACTTCTCCAGAACGCCTTCGCGCTCCAGGTCCAGGGCGCAGTTCAGAGCGGTCTGGCCGCCCATGGTTGGCAACACGGCATCCGGACGCTCTTTCTCGATGATCTTGGCAACGGTCTGCCACTTGATCGGCTCGATGTAGGTGGCGTCGGCCATGTCCGGGTCGGTCATGATGGTGGCCGGGTTGGAGTTCACCAGGATGACGCGGTAACCCTCTTCGCGCAGGGCTTTACAGGCCTGGGCGCCGGAGTAGTCGAATTCGCAGGCCTGGCCGATAACGATCGGGCCAGCGCCGAGAATCAGGATGCTTTTAATGTCTGTACGTTTTGGCATGGGTTTGTCACTCAAATCCGCAGGTCAGTCGGCAAGCCGTCTTGATCGATTTCTGAAGTCTCGAAGGGGCCGCCGGTGTCGGGGCCACCCTCGAGGGCTTCTCTCTACAGTCTCAAGGCGAACGCTTAGCGTCGCTTGGCCATCTCGTTGATGAAGCGGTCGAACAGTGGCGCAACATCGTTCGGGCCCGGGCTCGCTTCAGGGTGCCCCTGGAAGCTGAACGCGCTCTTGTCGGTACGCTCGATGCCTTGCAGGGTGCCGTCGAACAGCGATTTGTGGATCGCTCGCACGTTGGCTGGCAGGGTTTCTTCGTCTACCGCGAAACCGTGGTTCTGGCTGGTGATCATCACGACGCCAGTGTCCAGATCCTGCACCGGGTGGTTGGCACCGTGGTGGCCGTGGCCCATTTTCAGGGTCTTGGCACCGGAAGCCAGGGCCAGCAACTGGTGACCGAGGCAGATGCCGAATACCGGAATTTCGGTCTCCAGCACTTCCTTGATCGCCTTGATCGCGTAGTCGCATGGCTCTGGATCACCAGGGCCGTTGGACAGGAACACGCCGTCCGGCTTCAGTGCCAGCACATCAGCGGCAGGCGTCTGCGCAGGTACGACGGTGACGCGGCAGCCGCGCTCAACCAGCATGCGCAGGATGTTGACCTTGACGCCGTAGTCGTAGGCAACCACGTGATAAGGCAGTTCGGAAGCGTCGATGGTCGCGTGGCTGTCGGTCTTCAGATCCCAGACAGTCGAGCGCCATTCGTATTGGGTCTTGGTGCTGACGACTTTCGCCAGATCCATGCCCTTCAGGCCCGGGAAGCCTTGAGCAGCGGCGATTGCCGCTTCTTCGGAGATGTTGTCGCCGGCCATGATGCAGCCGTTCTGTGCGCCTTTTTCACGCAGGATGCGGGTCAGGCGACGGGTGTCGATACCGGCGATTGCCACAACGTTGTTGGCTTTCAGGTAATCGGACAGGGACATCGTGTTACGCCAGTTGCTCGCTACCAACGGCAGGTCACGAATGACCAGGCCAGCGGACCAGACGCGGTCGGACTCGGCATCTTCCGGGGTGGTGCCGGTGTTGCCGATGTGCGGGTAAGTCAGGGTAACGATCTGTTGGGCGTAGGAAGGATCGGTAAGGATTTCCTGATAGCCGGTCATTGCGGTGTTGAACACCACCTCACCAACGGTTTGACCGTCGGCTCCAATGGCTTCGCCGCGAAAAATGCTGCCATCAGCAAGGGCAAGTATGGCTGGCTTAGTCAAGAAGACCTCCCGTAAATAACGCATGAAAGGGCGATCGCAGGTTGTAAAAAAGCGGAGTGACGTATGGACACGTCACCCCGCTTCTTCACTGAATTATTCTGCGCGCTTTTAGTGGACACACTAAAGCTGTAGCTTACAGAAAAAGGCTTTTTTGGTCCACCGCTAAAGAGCCTAAAAGGCCGGAGAATGCGACAGGTCGTCGCCGAGCGGAGAAAAACCAGCGCAAACAGGGCGTTTGCGCCGGGTTCAGCAATGAATCAACGCAGGTCGAGTACGTCCTGCATGTCGTACAGACCCGGTTCGCGACCGTCCAGCCACAACGCGGCACGCACCGCGCCCTTGGCAAACGTCATGCGACTCGATGCCTTGTGCGTGATCTCCAGACGCTCACCTTCGCAGGCAAACAGCACGGTGTGATCACCCACCACATCACCGCCGCGCACGGTGGCGAAACCAATGGTTTCACGCTCGCGGGCGCCGGTGTGTCCCTCACGACCATAGATCGCAACCTTCTGCAGATCACGATCCAGCGCACTGGCAATCACTTCGCCCATGCGCAACGCCGTACCTGACGGCGCATCGATCTTGTGACGGTGATGGGCTTCGATGATTTCGATATCCGCATCATCACCCAGCACACGCGCCGCCATGTCGAGCAACTTCAGCGACAGATTAACGCCGACACTGAAGTTGGCCGCGAAGACGATCGGAATATCCTTGCCCGCCTCGACCAGCAACTGCTTCTGCGCAGCGTCCAGCCCGGTGGCGCCGATCACCATGGCCTTGCCGGCCTTGCGGCAGAACGCGAGGTTTTTCAGCATCACTTCCGGCAGGGTGAAGTCGATCAAGACGTCGAACTCTTCAGCCACAGCCTCGATATGCCCGGACAGCGGCACACCGATGCGACCCAGCGAGGCCAGCTCACCGGCATCGACGCCGATCAGCGTGCTGCCAGGACGCACCACCGCAGCGGTCAAACCGGTCAGCGGCGCGCGCTGCTGCACGGCCTCGACCAGAATCTTACCCATGCGCCCAGCAGCGCCCATCACAGCTATACGTCGCATGCCGACTCCTTACAGATCGCCGAAGAAGCGCTTCACACCGTCGAACCAACCAGTGGTTTTTGGCGAATGGCTGTTGTCGTCGGCCAGCGAACTGCGGAACTCTTCCAGCAGCTCGCGCTGACGACGGTTCAGGTTGACCGGAGTCTCGACTGCCACACGGCACATCAAGTCGCCCGCACCACCGCCACGTACCGGCGCCACACCTTTGCCGCGCACGCGGAACTGCTTGCCGGTCTGAGTGCCCTCAGGGATTTTCAGTTTGACGCGACCGTCGAGGGTCGGAATTTCCAGCTCGCCGCCCAATGCAGCATCGACGAAGCTGATCGGCACTTCGCAGAACAGATGCTTGCCATCGCGCTGGAAGATGTCGTGCTCGCGCACATTGATGACGACATACAGGTCGCCCGTCGGGCCGCCCTGCGTACCCGCTTCGCCTTCGCCGGACAGACGAATGCGGTCTCCGGTATCGACGCCGGCCGGTACTTTGACCGACAGGGTTTTGTACTCTTCAACGCGGCCGTCACCGTGGCAGGAGTCGCACGGATCGGAAATGATCTTGCCCTGGCCATGGCAACGCGGGCAGGTTTGCTGCACCGAGAAGAAGCCCTGCTGCATACGCACCTGACCGATGCCGCCGCAGGTCGGGCACGTCGAAGGCGACGAGCCTTTCTTCGCACCGGAACCATCGCACGGCTTGCAGTTGACCAGCGTCGGAACGCGGATATTCACGGTCGTGCCGCGCACCGCTTCTTCCAGATTCAGCTCCAGGGTGTAGCGCAAGTCGCTGCCACGCTGGGCGCCGCCACGGGAACCGCCGCGACCGCCACCGAAGAAATCACTGAAGACATCGCCAAAGATGTCCGAGAAGTTCTGGCCACCGAAACCGGCACCACCGCCACCCATGCTCGGGTCGACGCCGGCGTGACCGTACTGGTCGTACGCCGCGCGCTTGCTGGAATCGGACAGCACTTCGTAGGCCTCATTGGCCTCTTTGAACATATCTTCCGACGCTTTGTCACCGGGATTACGGTCCGGGTGGTGCTTCATCGCCAGGCGACGGTAGGCCTTTTTCAGGTCCGCTTCGCTTGAGCCGCGCTCAACACCCAATACTTCGTAATAGTCACGCTTTGCCATAAGTTCTTTGCACTCTTGAGGACGTCCGGCAAACCCCTCCTGAGGATGGCCAAACTCGTTGAGCCCCAATACAGGCCCGGACCCAACTCACGTCAATTCAACGATCCTGGTCTTTGTTTCTTGTGGTACTTGCGGCGCGGAAAGCAGGAGCATTCCCGGCCATACCAGCAACACGCGAGGCTTGTCGCATGCTGTAAAAATTCGCGTATTCCAGATACGCCAACGCGGGAGCTAGCTCCCGCGCGGCGACATCCTACCAGTCACTGCCTGAAGGCAGTCAACCGGCCGACCAACAACTTACTTGTGGTCTTTGACTTCTTCGAACTCTGCATCGACAACGTCGTCAGCCTTCTCAGCCGATTCGCCTTGCGGGGCCGCGCCATCAGCTGGCTGAGCCTGTTCGGCGTACATCTTCTGAGCAACCGGGGCGGAGACTTTCGACAGCTCCTCAACCTTGGCTTCGATGGCAGCCTTGTCGTCGCCTTTGACAGCGGCTTCCAGAGCAACCACAGCAGCCTCGATCGCAGTCTTCTCTTCGGCGGTGACCTTGTCGCCCGCGTCAGCAATCATCTTGCGAGTCGAGTGAACCAGTGCGTCACCCTGGTTGCGGGCAGCGGCCAGCTCTTCAAACTTGCGGTCTTCCTCAGCGTTGGCTTCGGCGTCACGCACCATGCGCTCGATTTCTTCGTCGGACAGACCGGAGTTGGCCTTGATCACGATCGACTGGGTCTTGCCGGTAGCCTTGTCTTTCGCACCAACGTGCAGGATGCCGTTAGCGTCGATGTCGAAGGTCACTTCGATCTGCGGCACGCCACGTGGAGCTGGTGGAATGTCGGCCAGGTCGAACTTGCCCAAGGACTTGTTCTGTGCGGCTTGCTTGCGCTCACCCTGCAGAACATGAATGGTCACAGCGCCCTGATTGTCGTCGGCAGTCGAGAACACTTGCGATTTCTTGGTAGGAATCGTGGTGTTTTTCTCGATCAGCGCGGTCATCACGCCACCCATGGTTTCGATACCCAGGGTCAGCGGGCTGACGTCGAGCAGCAGAACGTCTTTCACGTCACCGGCCAGAACGGCGCCCTGAATCGCAGCACCCATGGCAACGGCTTCGTCCGGGTTAACGTCTTTGCGCGCTTCTTTACCGAAGAAATCGGTAACCAGCTTCTGTACCAGCGGCATACGGGTCTGGCCACCGACCAGAATCACGTCGTTGATCGCGCCAACGTCGATACCCGCGTCTTTCATGGCGATGCGGCAAGGCTCGATGGTGCGCTGAACCAGGTCTTCTACCAATGCTTCGAGCTTGGCACGCGAGATCTTCACGTTCAGGTGCTTAGGACCGGTGGCGTCTGCAGTGATGTACGGCAGGTTGACGTCGGTCGACTGAGCGGACGACAGCTCGATCTTGGCTTTCTCAGCGGCTTCTTTCAGGCGCTGCATGGCCAGCGGATCACCTTTGAGGTTCATGCCGCTTTCTTTCTTGAATTCGTCAACGAGGTAGTCGATCAGACGAATGTCAAAGTCTTCACCGCCAAGGAACGTGTCACCGTTGGTGGCCAGAACTTCGAACTGGTGCTCGCCATCAACTTCAGCGATCTCGATCACGGAAACGTCGAAAGTACCGCCACCCAGGTCATAAACGATCACGGTGTGATCGCCCTTGGCCTTGTCCATACCGTAGGCCAGAGCCGCTGCGGTTGGTTCGTTGATGATACGTTTTACGTCCAGACCGGCGATGCGGCCGGCGTCTTTGGTCGCCTGACGCTGGCTGTCATTGAAGTAGGCCGGAACGGTAATCACCGCTTCGGTCACGGTCTCGCCGAGGTAGTCTTCGGCGGTCTTCTTCATCTTCTTCAGAATTTCAGCCGAGATTTGTGGCGGTGCCATTTTCTGGCCGTTCACTTCAACCCAGGCGTCGTTGTTGTCAGCCTTGACGATCTTGTAAGGGACCATCTGGATGTCTTTCTGCACAACTTCTTCGTCGAAGCGACGACCGATCAGACGCTTTACCGCGTACAGAGTGTTGTGCGGGTTGGTCACAGCCTGACGCTTGGCCGACTGACCTACCAGGATTTCGCCATCGTTGGCGTAAGCGATGATCGACGGCGTGGTACGCGCGCCTTCAGCGTTTTCGATAACTTTTGGTTTGCCGTTTTCCAGCACGGAGACGCAGGAGTTGGTGGTCCCCAGGTCGATACCGATAATTTTGCCCATGTTAACTCTCCCGAAACTTTGGATTTTGTTGCCGCAGCAGTGGTGGCTAACTGCGGTAATACTTAAACGCTTGACTTCTAAATGGGGGCCTTGCGGCTAATTTCAAGCCTTCTCGTCAATCGAAGGCGAAATTGGCGCAGGCGCCTTGCTGACCACAACCATGGCCGGACGCAGCAGGCGACCGTTGAGCTGGTAGCCCTTCTGGAACACCTTCAGGACGCTGTTCGGTTCCACGTCGGCGCTTTCTTGCATGGCCATCGCCTGATGGTGAACGGCGTTGAACGGTTCGCCGTGCGGGTCGATCGCTTCCAGCTGATAACGCTTGAGGGTGTCGTGGAACATTTTCAGCGTCAGCTCGATGCCTTCGCGCATCGGACGAATGCTTTCATCGTCCGGGCTCGACAACTCGAGGCCGCGCTCCAGGCTGTCGACGATCGGCAACAGGTCGCCGGCAAATTTTTCCAGGGCAAACTTGTGCGCCTTCTCGACGTCCTGTTCGGCACGGCGACGGACGTTCTGCAGATCAGCAGCAACACGCAGAGATTGATCCTGCGCGGCGGCCAATTGCTCTTCGAGCACTTGTACACGGGTCGCCAGGTCATCACCCGAACCTTCGGGCGCCTGATTGGCTTCTGGGTTTTGCGTATCTACTGTCTGTTCGTCAGCCATAGAATTCTCCTTTCAATTTCGTCCGCGAGCCTGACTCGCGCTTCTGCCCCGATATATGGGGCCGCAAAATCAGGCTTCAAGGGCCTTCAAACATTAACCCTACAAAAAAGTGTCGAATGTTCATTCCTCGATGCGCTAAGCAGATTTCAGATCCAAGCAAATCGAGCTAAGGGAGGGCATTGTCAGCGCGAAACAAAACACTGTATAAATAACCAGACCTTTAGCTTGGGAGCGGCCTTTATGCTGGTGCACCTGTCCGTACATAACTACGCCATCGTTGAACATCTCGATCTCGAACTTGATCGCGGGATGAGCGTGATCACGGGTGAAACCGGCGCTGGCAAATCGATCATGCTCGACGCGCTGGGCCTGACCCTCGGTGATCGTGCCGACAGCGGCGTGGTGCGTCCCGGCGCCGACAAGGCCGACATCCTCGCGACCTTCGATCTGGCGGACATCCCTGAAGCCAGCGCATGGCTGGCCGAGCGCGATCTGGAGACCGATGGCCCGTGCATTCTGCGCCGGGTGATCACGTCGGAAGGTCGCTCACGCGGCTACATCAACGGCACCCCCTGCCCGCTCGGCGACCTCAAGTCACTGGGTGAATTGTTGATTGATATCCACAGCCAGCATGAGCACCAGTCCCTGCTGAAAACCGATACCCATCGTCGCCTGCTGGACGAGTACGCCGGCGCGACCGATCTGGCCCGCCAGGTTCAGCTCGCCGCCCAGCGCTGGCGCCAGACTCGTCAGGAGCTGGAGCGTCTCTCCAATTCCGGCGACGAACAACGCGCCCGTCATCAATTGCTGAGTTATCAGCTTGAAGAGCTGGAAAACCTCGGCCTGGGCGATAACGAGCTGGAGCAACTGGAGCAGGAACACAAGAACCTGACCAACGCCGAAACCTTGCTAGGCATATGCCGGCAAGTGGTCGAGCAATGCAGCGAAAGCGATTCCGGCAATGTATTGAATGCACTGACTGCCAGCCTCAATCGCCTGTCGAGCGTGAACAACTCCGTCGGCGCACTGGGCGAAGCGAGCAGTTTGCTCACCAGCGCACAGATTCAGGTAGAAGAGGCCGTTGGCGAACTCAATCGCTTCCTCGATAACTTCGATGCCGATCCGGCGCGCCTGCAGTATCTGGAAGAGCGCCTCGACGCTATTTATACCTTGGCGCGCAAACACCGGATTCAACCCAACGAAGTCGGCGAAATGCAGCAGAAGTTGCTGGATGAGATCGAAACCCTCAACGCCAACGACGAATCCATCGAGCGCCTGGGTGAAGAACTGGCCTCCTACGCCCGCCACTATCAAGAGAAAGCCCGAGAACTGAGCGATTTGCGTCATCAGGCCGCTGGCAGTCTCGCCAGTGCTGTTGAGCAGGAAATTCAGCGACTGGGCATGCCGGGTGGTCGCTTCACCATCGAATTGAAAGCCAACAGCAGCGACGAGTTATTGCCCAACGGGCTGGAGCAGGTCGAATTGTTGGTCAGCGCCAACCCGGGCCAGCCGCTCAAGGCATTGGCAAAAGTCGCTTCCGGCGGTGAGCTGTCACGGATCAGCCTGGCGATTCAGGTCATCACCGCACAGACATCCCGTGTTCCGACGCTGGTATTCGACGAAGTGGACGTCGGCATCGGTGGCCCGACCGCGGAAATTGTCGGCCAACTGTTGCGCCGTCTCGGGGATCGCGGCCAGGTTCTGACCGTCACGCACTTGCCGCAGGTGGCAGCGCAGGGCCATCAGCACCTGTTCGTGCACAAGGTGCGCGGCGAAGAGGCGACGCACACCGCCGTTTCCAAGCTGAGCAAGAACGAGCGTATAGAAGAAGTGGCGCGCATGCTCGGCGGCATTGACCTGACCAAGGAATCCCTCGCCCACGCGAAAAAAATGGTGGTCACCGCCAAGGTTTAGGAACGCAAGAAAGCACGAAGGCGACCCTTGGGTCGCCTTCGTTCGTTTCGCGAATGTGAAATTCGCGCGACATGCTTACTTTTTCTTGCGTACGTACAGCACCAGATTGTGATCTACAAGATCCACACCGTGCTCCTCGGCAATTGCTTTCTGGAGCTTTTCGATTTCCGGGCTGACGAATTCGACGACTTCACCGGTTTCCACGTTGACCATATGGTCGTGGTGTCCACCGTCGGCCAATTCGAATACCGCATGACCGCCGTCGAAGTTGTGACGGACCACGAGGCCAGCCGCTTCGAACTGGGTCAGAACACGGTAAACCGTGGCCAGACCGACGTCCTCACCAGCTTCCATCAACGCCTTGTAGACGTCCTCGGCACTCATGTGACGCTGCTCGGTGGAGTCGAGCATTTGCAGGATCTTGACCCGTGGCAGGGTCACTTTGAGGCCGGCTTTGCGTAGTTCGCTATTTTCAACCATGGTCAGCTTTCTCGCGATGCTGCTTCGCAGCTTCTCTTAATGCGGGTATGATCGGCGTTTACGTTGTCCCAGCCAAGATAGTGGAAGTCGCCCACCGATGCAAAACACCAAGCTCTTGCTAACCAGTTTCACCTTTGTGGGACTGCTCGCACTCGCCGGTTGTTCATTCCCCGGGGTTTACAAAATCGACATCCAGCAGGGCAATGTCGTCACGCAGGACATGATAGACCAGTTACGCCCGGGAATGACCCGGCCGCAAGTACGGTTTATCATGGGCAACCCTCTGCTTGTCGACACGTTCCATGCCGATCGCTGGGATTATCTGTACAGCCTGCAACCGGGTGGCGGTGAACGCCAACAGGAACGCATCAGCGTTATTTTCAACTCAAACGACCAGCTTGTCAGCCTGTCCGGTGACTTTATGCCGGGCGTAAGCCGTGACGAAGCCATTCTCGGCAAGGACAGTGGTACTACGGTGACCGCTCCTGCTGAAAACGCCGAGAAGCCAACACCGGAAAAGCCGGTCAAGCCAGGCTCCTTGCTGGATCAGATCCAGAAGGACGTCGATGGTGTAGAAACCGTTCCGGTTCCGACACCAGAGCCGCTGGATACCTCGCCGCAATAATTGGCGAGGCAATAAAAAACCCGGAGTATCCGGGTTTTTTATTGCCTGCGATTTGGCTTTTCAAGCGTTTCGAGCCTTGGCTTCGGCAGCCTTGGCCGCTCGCAAGCGTCGAACCTCTTTCGGATCGGCAAGCAATGGGCGATAAATCTCGATGCGCTCCCCTGGCTGAATCACCCGCGAATCCGGATCAGCAACCACTTTGCCAAAGATACCCAGCGGGCACTCCGCCAGATTCAACTCGGGAAACTCGCTACCGATACCCGATGCAAGCACCGCAGCCCGCACCGTCGCGCCGTCATTGACGCTGAACGAGCGCAATACCTGGCGATCCACGGCCGCGTACACCACCTCTATCTCGATCACCGGCTCAACCATGCATCTGCTTGGCGCGCTGGCAGAATGCGTCCACTAGCGTATTCGCGGCCTGATTGAACAGCGGGCCCAACGTCGCGCGCACCAGCGGCCCGGCGTAATCGAACGACAGATCCAGGCTGATCTTGCAGGCCTTCTCGTTCAACGCCTTGAACACCCAGACACCGTGCAGCTGATTGAATGGCCCTTCTTCCAGGTTCATCTCGATCGATTGGCCCGGCACCAAAGTATTGCGCGTCACGAAATGCTGACTGAGGCCGCCCTTGGCCACGCCAACACTGGCGCGCATATGTTCCGGCGAGCTTTCCAGCACTTCAGCCGAAGAACACCAAGGCAGAAATTCCGGGTAACGCGCCACGTCGTTGACCAGGTCGTAGAGAAATTGCGCCGGGTACGGCAGCAGCGCCGATCGTTGAATATGTGTCGTCATGTGAGCGTTACTTCCAGAGCTGAGCGGCAAACACTACAAGAATGCCGATGGGCGCCACGTAGCGCATCAAGAACAAAGACAGGGCGAACAATAGCGGATTGCGGATCGACAACTCGTCGCGTACCGCTTCACGCCCCATCACCCAACCGGCAAACAGCACGAAACACAGGCCACCGAGCGGCAACATGATCCGCGAGGTGAAGAAATCGATCACACCAAAGAAGTCCAGACCGCTCCGCGCACCCCATTGGTAGAGATGGAACATCCCGCCTTCGTTCACGAAAAATTTGGCTTCCTTCCAGATATTGAAGGAGAACACCGTGCCCAGACCGACGAACCAGCAGATGAACGCCAGCCAGAAAGTCACCCAGGCGCGGCTGACTTTCGTGCGTTCAACCAGATAGGCAACCATCGGCTCCAGAAGGGAAATCGCCGAACTCCAGGCAGCAATCGCCACCAACACAAAGAACACCACGCCCATCAGTTGCCCGAACGCCACGTTACCAAAGGCAAACGGCAGACTGACAAACATCAGGCCTGGCCCTTCGCTAGGGTTCAGGCCGCCGGCGAAGACAATCGGGAACAAGGCCAGACCTGCGATCAGCGACACAAACGTGTCGAGCAGCGCCACACCGACAACCGTACCGGACAACGACGAACTCTTCGGCATGTAAGCGCCGTAGATCATGATCGAACCGACACCGACGCTCAGCGAGAAGAACGCATGACCCATTGCCGGCAACAAACCGTCGAGGACTTTTTCCGGGTGGAAGTCGAACATGAAATGCACGCCTTCCATGAAATGCCCGGTGGTCATGCTGTAACCCAGCAGCACCAGAATCATCACAAACAGCAGCGGCATCATGATCCGCAGGCTGCGCTCAAGGCCGGCGACCACGCCTTTGGCGATGACGAAGGCCGACAGCAGCATGAAAATCGTGTGCCAAAGTGTCAGGCGCCATGGATTGGAGATGACATTGCCGAAATAAGCGCCGACCTGGTCGGCCGTGGCGCCCTGGAAGTCACCGCGGCCCATGTCGACGATGTAGTCCAGCGACCAGCCGCCGACCACACTATAGAAAGACAGGATCAGCAATGCCGTGATCATCCCGGCAAATGCGCCCCACGACCACTTGCCCGAGTGCCCGGCTTCCAGTGCCAGGACCTTCAAGGCGTTCGCCGGACTTTGCCGGGCGCGCCGGCCGATCAGGGTTTCAGCGAGCATGACCGGGATGCCGATCAGCGCGATGCACGCCAGAAACATCAGCACAAAGGCGCCGCCGCCGTAGACCCCGACCATGTAGGGGAACTTCCAGATACTACCCAGTCCCACGGCCGAACCGGTCGCGGCGAGTATGAATACCCAGCGGCTAGCCCAACTGCCGTGGACAGAAACCTTGTCTGTCGACATCGTTTATCACGCCCAAGCGTTAGAAAAAGAGGCCGCATTGTCCGGGATTCACTCAACCTGCTCAAGCACGCAGCATCACCGTAGCCGACGGCGGTTTATCTCCATATAATGCCGCCCCTATGGCTAAACAGAAGAAACACCCAACAGGGACCATCGCGCAGAACAAAAAGGCGCGACACGATTACTTCATCGAGCATAAGTTCGAGGCTGGTCTGGTCCTGGCCGGCTGGGAAGTAAAAAGTCTGCGGGCAAGCAAGCTACAGCTGGTCGACAGCTATGTCCTGCTCAAGGATGGCGAAGCATGGTTGCTCGGCAGCCACATCACGCCTCTGATGACCGCAAGTACCCACGTCATCGCTGACCCGGTGCGCACACGCAAATTGCTGCTCAACCGCCGCGAGCTGGAAAAGCTCGCCGCCGCTGTGCAGCAAAAGGGTTACGCCTGCGTCTGCCTGTCCTGGTACTGGAGCAAGCACATGGTCAAGTGCGAAATTGCTCTGGGCAAGGGCAAGAAGGAATACGACAAGCGTGATACCGAGCGTGAGCGCGATGCCGGTCGCGAACTGCAGCGTGCCGTTCGCAACAAGGGCAAGGAAGACTAGTCTTCTCCCCTTGAAAGCAAGGATCGCAGCCTGCGTCAGCTCCTACTGGAAAATACATATTCCAGTGTAGGAGCTGCCGCAGGCTGCGATCTTTTGCTTTAAAGAATCACATCCCCTTGCGCCGCTCAGCCCGAGCCATGCGCTGAACCTCTTGCCGCACCTCTTCCAGCACTTCCTGCACATACAAAATATGCCGGCTGGAGACTTCCCGCGCCTGCTCCGCGCGACCTTCAATAATCGCCAGATACAATTCCCGATGCTGGGTAATCAGCATGTCGCGGGTTTCCGTGCGCTGCTTGTACATGCCGCCGATGTTGGTGACGACGTTGCGCTTAAGCAGATCGAACAGCCCGCGAATGGTGTGCAAGAGCACGGCGTTATGGCTGGCTTCGGCAATCGCCAGGTGGAATTTCGCATCCGCCGCGCCCTCCTCCGCCCGGCTGACCTCATCGTGACGTGAATAGCAGTCCTGCAGCTCTTCGAACGCGGCGGTCAGCCGCTCACGATCGACATCGGTGGCGCGCAATGCGGCGTAATAGGCGCACGATGCCTCCAGAGTGTGCCGAAATTCCAGTAGATCGCGTTGCGCTTCGGGGTTGCTTTCGAGCAGTTGCAACAGCGGATCACTGAAAGTCGATCCAAGGCTTTCCACGACATAGTTGCCGCCGCCCTGCCGACTGACCAGCAGACCTTTGGCCGCCAGTTTCTGGATCGCTTCACGCAGCGACGGCCGTGATACGCCAAATTGCTCGGCCAGCGTGCGCTCCGCCGGCAGTCGTTCACCGGACTTCAGCGTGCCCTCAAGGATCATCCCCTCAAGTCGCTCGACAATATCGTCAGACAAACGGCGCTGACGTATCTGATCAAACCCCATAACTCATTTCTCCACGATCCCGACCGCTCGCCGGGCTCTCTATTCTGGCCTATCGGCGCCTTGCCGACACCTACCAGACGCCACTTACCCAAACCGGATCAGATGCGATCTGCACCGCTTGTTCGACAAAAGTTTTAGGGCGGCAAATTGACACACCGCCATCAAGGCTTTTACCCTAGCCAACAGCGATTGTAAATTGGTCTTACCAATTATCCAAGAACGCTGACAGTGCCTGACCAACAACAATTAGGGGCCACCCCATATGCAAACCTGGCAACAGCTCTACAGCCCGCTCGGCAGTCTCGGCGTGTCCGCACTCGCGGCCGTCATTCCCATCGTGTTCTTTTTCCTCGCGCTGGCGGTGTTCCGCCTCAAAGGCCACGTGGCCGGGAGCATCACCCTCGCCCTGTCGATTGCCGTGGCGATCTTCGCGTTCCACATGCCGGTCGACATGGCCTTCGCCGCTGCCGGGTATGGCTTCGCCTACGGTCTGTGGCCGATTGCCTGGATCATTGTTGCGGCGGTGTTGCTCTACAAACTGACGGTCAAAAGTGGTCAGTTCGAGGTCATTCGCAGTTCGGTGTTATCGATCACTGACGACCAGCGTCTGCAAGTGCTGCTGATCGGTTTCTGCTTCGGTGCGTTCCTGGAAGGTGCCGCCGGTTTCGGCGCGCCCGTGGCGATTACTGCCGCGCTGCTGGTCGGACTGGGTTTCAACCCGCTGTACGCCGCCGGCCTGTGCCTGATCGCCAACACCGCACCGGTTGCGTTCGGTGCACTGGGGATCCCGATCATCGTTGCCGGTCAAGTCACCGGTATCGACGCGTTCAAGATCGGCGCCATGACCGGTCGCCAACTGCCACTGCTGTCGCTGTTCGTGCCGTTCTGGCTGGTGTTCATGATGGATGGCCTGCGCGGCGTACGAGAAACCTGGCCGGCTGCACTGGTCGCGGGCCTGAGCTTCGCCATCACCCAATACTTCACCTCGAACTTCATCGGACCAGAATTGCCGGACATCACCTCGGCCCTGGCCAGCCTGATTTCCCTGACCCTGTTCTTGAAAATCTGGCAGCCAAAACGCACCGCAGGCGCGCAAATCGCCGGCGCCACGTCGAGCGCAGCGATCACCGCCAGCGTCGGCGGTTTCGGCCAGAAGCGCACCACCGTGGCTTCGCCTTACAGCCTTGGGGAAATTTTCAACGCCTGGTCGCCGTTCCTGATCCTCACCGTGCTGGTCACCATCTGGACGCTGAAGCCTTTCAAAGCGATGTTCGCCGCTGGTGGCTCGATGTACAGCTGGGTGTTCAATTTCGCGATTCCGCACCTTGATCAACTGGTGATCAAAAGCGCACCGATCGTGGCCACCCCGACCGCCATTCCAGCGGTGTTCAAACTCGACCCGATTTCCGCGACCGGCACTGCGATTTTCTTCTCCGCGCTGATCTCGATGCTGGTACTGAAGATCAATTTCAAAACTGGTCTGACCACTTTGAAAGAGACCTTCTACGAACTGCGCTGGCCAATTCTGTCGATCGGCATGGTGCTGGCCTTCGCTTTCGTCACCAACTACTCCGGCATGTCTTCGACCATGGCGCTGGTGCTGGCCGGTACGGGCGCCGCGTTCCCGTTCTTCTCGCCGTTCCTCGGCTGGCTCGGCGTGTTCCTCACCGGCTCGGATACTTCATCCAACGCCCTGTTCAGCTCGCTGCAAGCGACCACCGCACACCAGATCGGCGTCAACGACACCCTGCTGGTGGCGGCGAATACCAGTGGCGGCGTGACCGGCAAGATGATCTCGCCACAATCGATCGCCGTGGCCTGCGCCGCGACCGGGCTGGTGGGCAAGGAATCGGATCTGTTCCGCTTCACCCTCAAGCACAGCCTATTCTTTGCAACGATTGTCGGCCTGATCACGCTGGCTCAGGCCTACTGGTTCACCGGCATGCTGGTGCACTAAACCTACAAGACGCCTACAAGAAGCATGGAAATAACCGACGCCGATCCGTGATTTCGGCGTCAGCAATTCACAACCCGGTCTGTAAGGCTGCTGAAAGCAATGCTCTTTATATTCAGCAGCCGCCACAGACGGATAACCGGGCCCACCCGGAGACACGCCTGATGAGCGAGCTTTTTTACAACGCCGTGCCAAACGCGACCCGTGTGGCACCGCCACTGCCCGAACCTCGGCAATACCCCAGCGAGAAACCGTCGCGGGTCTACCTGTTCGGCACGTGCGTGGTCGATCTGTTCTACCCCGAAGCCGGGATGGACGCGATCCACTTGCTGGAGCGCGAAGGGATCCGGGTCGAGTACCCGCAAGGGCAGAGCTGCTGCGGGCAACCGGCCTACACCTCGGGTTACACCGAGCAGGCGCGGACGGTAGCGCGCTCGCAACTGGCGCTGTTTGCCGGGGATGATCCGGTGGTGGTGCCGTCGGGTTCCTGCGCCGGCATGCTGCGTGAGCATTACGCCGACTTGTTCAAGGACGAGCCGGAAACGTTGAAACAGGTTCAGGCCCTCGCGGCCCGCACCTATGAATTGGCGGAGTTTCTGCTGTTCGTCTGCAAGGTGCAGCTCAAGGACAGCGGCGACCCGGTCAAAGTCGCGCTGCACACTTCGTGTTCGGCACGCCGCGAAATGAACACCCACCTGCACGGCCGCGAGTTGTTGGCGCAGTTGAGCAACGTGGAACGGGTCAACCATGACCACGAAAGCGAATGCTGTGGCTTCGGCGGGACATTCAGCGTCCGTATGCCAGACATTTCCGGCGCGATGGTGGCTGACAAGACCCAAGCGTTGAAGGATTCCGGCGCGCACAAGGTGTTGAGCGCCGACTGTGGCTGTTTGATGAACATCAACGGCGCATTGGAGAAACAAAAAGCAGCGCTGCGCGGGCAACATCTCGCCAGCTTTCTGTGGCAACGAACCGGGGGTGCGCAATGAGCACTTCCGCGATTATTCCTACGGTCGCCGTAGAAGAAGATTTCCGTACTCGGGCACACAACGCCCTGGGTGATCAGCAGTTGCGGAACAACTTCCGCACTGCAATGGACTCACTGATGGTCAAGCGGGCAGCCGCTTTCAGTGATGCCCACGAAAGAGAACATCTGCGTGCCCTGGGCAATTCGATCAAGGCCCGCGCGCTCTCCAAGTTGCCCGACTTGCTCGAGCAACTGGAACAGAACCTGACCCGCAACGGTGTGACAGTGCATTGGGCGGAAACGGTGGACGAGGCCAATGGCATCGTCTTGTCGATCATCCGCGCTCACGAGGCGCGGCAAGTGATCAAGGGCAAATCGATGGTCAGCGAAGAGATGGAGATGAACCATTTCCTCGAGGCTCGAGACATTGAATGTCTGGAGTCCGACATGGGGGAATACATCGTCCAGCTCGACCACGAGAAGCCTTCACACATCATTATGCCGGCGATCCACAAGAATGCCGGTCAGGTCGCGTCCTTGTTCCACGACAAACTTGGCGTGGAATACACCAAGGACGTTGACCAACTCATTCAGATCGGTCGCAGAGTCCTGCGGCAGAAATTCTTCGAAGCGGACATCGGCGTTTCCGGTGTCAACTTCGCCGTGGCCGAAACCGGCACCCTGCTGCTGGTGGAAAACGAAGGTAACGGCCGCATGACCACCACCGTGCCGCCGGTGCATATCGCCGTCACCGGTATCGAAAAAGTCGTGGAAAACCTGCGTGACGTGGTGCCGCTGCTGTCACTGCTGACGCGCTCGGCGCTGGGCATTCCAATCACCACTTACGTCAACATGATCTCCGGCCCGCGCAAGGCGCATGAACTCGACGGCCCGCAGGAAGTGCATCTGGTGCTGCTCGACAACGGTCGCAGCCAGGCCTTTGCAGACAGCGAATTGCGCCAGACCCTGAATTGCATCCGCTGCGGCGCCTGCATGAACCATTGCCCGGTGTACACCCGCGTCGGTGGCCACACCTATGGCGAGGTGTACCCGGGGCCGATTGGCAAAATCATCACTCCGCACATGGTTGGCCTGGCGAAAGTGCCGGATCATCCGAGTGCGTCATCGCTGTGCGGTGCCTGCGGTGAAGTCTGCCCGGTAAAAATTCCTATCCCGGCGATCCTGCGGCGTCTGCGCGAAGAAAACGTCAAAGCCCCGGACAGCCCGAATCAAGTAATGCGCGGTCAGGGCAGCAAATATTCGCGCAAGGAACGTTTTATCTGGAACGCCTGGGCCAGGCTCAACAGTTCACCGACGCTGTATCGGTTGTTTGGTTTCTTCGCCACGCGCCTGCGTGCACTCACGCCCAACAATGTCGGCCCGTGGACGCAAAATCACAGTGCACCTAAGCCCGCCGCCCGCTCACTGCACGACATGGCCCGCGAGCATTTGGCCAAACAGGGAGATCGCTGATGAGCGCCAAGCAAAATATCCTCGGCAAGCTTCGGAAAAGTCTGACCGGCACAACTCCGATTACCGACAACTTCGACGTTGATCTGGTGACGCAGCCTTACACCTACAGCGCCGAACAACGCATCCCGCAACTGCGCAAACTGATGGAAGCGGTGCACACCGAGATCCACCTGACCTCCGACGCAGAATGGCCGGCGTTGCTCGCACAATTGCTGCGCGATCGGCAGTTGCCGAGTCTGTTGATCGCGCCGACGACAGCGCACGGGCAGAAAATCACACAGCATTGGGCGAACAATCCTGATCTGCCGACACTGAAATCCTACGATCGGCCGATGGAAGAGTGGAAAGCCGAACTGTTCAACGACACCCCGGCCAGCCTCACCGGCACCCTCGGCGCAATCGCCGCCACCGGCAGCCTGATCCTCTGGCCAACCCGCGAAGAACCGCGTTTGATGAGCCTGGTACCGCCGGTGCATTTCGCCCTGCTCAAGGCCAGCGAAATCCGTGACAACTTCTATCAGGTGCAAGAGGAATTCGAGTGGGCCCAAGGCATGCCGACCAACGCGTTGCTGGTGTCCGGCCCGTCGAAAACCGCTGACATCGAGCAAGTGCTGGCCTACGGCGCCCACGGCCCGAAAGACCTCGTAGTTCTGATCCTGGAGGACCAATGACGCTTCCGGTGAATTTCCTGCGTGATGCGCAACAACTGATTCCGGCCGAGCGCCGTTTTGATGACCCGTTATCGACGCTGGCCTTTGGCACCGACGCCAGTTTTTATCGACTGATCCCGAAACTGGTAATCCGCGTCGAGTCCGAAGACGAAGTGGTGGCGCTGCTGAAACTGGCTCAACGCGACCATGTCCCAGTGACCTTCCGTGCGGCGGGCACCAGCCTCTCCGGCCAGGCGATCAGCGATTCCGTTTTGATTGTGCTTGGGGATAACTGGAACGCTCGCGAGATTCGCGGCCAGGGCATGCAAATCCGTCTGCAACCGGGGGTGATCGGCGCACAGGCCAATGCATGGCTGGCACCGTTCGGGCGCAAGATCGGCCCGGATCCAGCGTCGATCAACGCTTGCAAAATCGGCGGCATCGTTGCCAACAATGCCAGCGGCATGTGCTGCGGCACGGCACAAAACACCTATCACACGCTGGCCGGCATTCGATTGGTGCTGGCCGATGGCACGCGTCTCGACACCGAAGACGCTGCCAGTGTCGCCGCGTTTCGCAACAGTCACGGCCAGTTGCTGGAGCGTTTGGCAACCTTGGGCCGCGAGACCCGCGCCAACGCCGAACTCGCCGCACGAATCCGCCACAAATACCGTTTGAAAAATACCACCGGCCTGTCGCTCAACGCCCTGGTGGATTTCGACGAGCCTGTGGATATCTTGAGCCACTTGCTGGTCGGCTCCGAAGGCACCCTCGGCTTTATCAGCGCGGTGACTTACGACACGGTGATCGATCACCCGAATAAGGCGTCGGCGCTGATCGTATTCCCGGATGTGGAAACCTGCTGCAACGCGGTTACCGTGCTGAAAAGCCAACCGGTGTCCGCCGTGGAACTGCTGGATCGTCGCAGTTTGCGCTCGGTACAGAACAAACCGGGCATGCCTGCTTTCGTACAACAGCTGTCGAACAATGCCTGCGCGCTGCTGATCGAATCCCGCGCCGCGTCTTCCACGTTGCTGCAGGAACAACTGGCACAGATCATGGCGTCGCTCAGCGGCTTCCCGGTGGAGAAGCAGGTCGACTTTACCGAAGACCCTGTGGAAAACGCCAAGCTCTGGGCGATCCGCAAGGACACCTTCCCCGCTGTCGGCGCGGTGCGCAAAACCGGCACCACGGTGATCATCGAAGACGTGACTTTCCCCGTCGAACAACTGGCCATCGGCGTGAACCGATTGATCGAGTTGTTCGACAAACATGCCTACGACGAAGCGATCCTTTTCGGACACGCGCTGGAAGGCAATCTGCACTTCGTCTTCACCCAAGGCTTCAACAACCCGGAAGAAGTCGCACGCTATCAAGCGTTCATGGACGACGTCGCGCAACTGGTCGCCGTGGAGTTTGGCGGTTCGCTGAAAGCCGAACACGGCACCGGGCGCAACATGGCGCCGTTCGTGGAACTGGAATGGGGCAGCGACGCCTATCAACTGATGTGGCAGCTCAAACGTCTGCTCGACCCTAACAGCATTCTCAACCCGGACGTGGTGCTCAGCGAAGATCCGCAGATCCACCTCAAGCACCTGAAGCCGCTGCCGGCAGCCGACGAGATTGTCGATAAGTGCATCGAATGCGGCTTTTGCGAACCGGTCTGCCCGTCGAAAGGCCTGACCCTCAGCCCGCGCCAGCGCATTGTGATCTGGCGCGATATTCAGGCGAAAAAGCGTGCCGGCGTCGATACCACCGAACTGGAAAAAGCCTACGAGTACCAAGGCATCGAAACCTGCGCCGCGACCGGTCTGTGTGCGCAACGTTGCCCTGTAGGCATCAACACCGGTGAGTTGGTGAAAAAGCTACGCGGCCGCAACGCGACGCATCAGAAAACCGCTGACTGGATCGAAGGAAATTTCGCCAAGACCCTGCAAGGCGCACGCTTCAGCCTGCACGTGGCCAACGGCGCACGAATGATGCTCGGCGCACCGCGTCTGACGAAACTTTCGGCAACCATAACGCGCCTGTCCAAAGGTCAGGTGCCGTTGTGGACGAATGCGATGCCGCAACCGGAGAAGGCCATTCGTTTCAGCCCCAGCGTGGCGGACGAGCGCCCGCGTGTGGTCTATCTAGCTGCATGTGTATCGCGAGTGATGGGCCCGGCGGCGGGTGATAAAGAGCAGATGTCGCTGTACGACAAAACCCGTGGCTTGCTGGAAAAGGCCGGCTACCAGGTGGTTTTCCCGGACAATCTGGACAATCTCTGCTGCGGTCAGCCCTTCGCCTCGAAAGGCTACGCCGAGCAAGCAGAGCACAAGCGCCAGGAGTTGATCAGCGCCCTGTTGCACGCCAGTCGCGGCGGCCTTGATCCGATCTATTGCGACACCAGTCCGTGCACGTTGCGCCTGGTGCAGGACGTAGGAGAAACCCGTCTGGATCTGTACGACCCGGTGCGTTTCATTCGTACGCACCTTCTCGATCGACTCGACTTCATCCCGCAAGATGCACCGATTGCCGTACACGTGACCTGCAGCACTCAGCATCTGGGCGAAAGTCAGGCGCTGATCGATCTGGCGCGCAAGTGCAGCAACAACGTGGTGATCCCGGAAGGCATTCATTGCTGCGGGTTTGCCGGCGACAAAGGCTTCACCACGCCGGAGCTGAACAGCCACTCGCTGCGCACGCTAAAGGATGCGGTGCAGCATTGCAGCGAGGGGATTTCCACCAGTCGCACCTGTGAGATCGGCCTGACGCAACACGGCGGAATCGACTACCACGGGCTGGTCTATCTGGTGGATCGCGTGACCCGGGCGAAGGCCTGCTGAAGAAAAATAGAACCCTTGAGTTCGACTGTAGTCCACAGAATAACCCCGACTGATCGGGGTTTTTCTTCCATACGGTTGCCCGTCCTGACGGCCAGCGAAGTCTGGATCCCACTCGGTTCAAGGAGATACACATGAAACGTTCTGTACTGTTAGGTCTGTTCGTTACTGCATCGATGATGGCTTCCACTTCGTTCGCCGCGGACAAGCCTGCTGACCTGTGTGATGCCAATATTCAGACGATCAATAATGCCAAGGGGCAGCTGTCAGCGAACCCTGAGCTGAGTCAGCGTGCTAATGCCAGTGTAACCAGAGCTCAGTCGCTGAAGGCCGAGGGCAAGATCGATGATTGCGTTGCGGAAACCTCGCAAACCATCGTCGAACTGCGCAAAGCCACCGGTACCAACAACTGATCAGCGTCCCGGCCAACCTTCGGGTTGGCCTTGTGGGCCGATTGGCGTACACTGCACACGCTTGTTGCTCAAACAGATGTACTGAGCAATGAGTTCGGGGCCGTTTAGGATTCGACGCCGGTTGCGAAACTTTAGGTGCATGCCGACTTGGTAACAGAAGTCGTAAATCCACTGTTGCAACTACTTATAGTTGCCAATGACGACCAATACGGTGTTGCTCTCGCTGCTTAATTGCAGCTGACAATGCTCCTGGTACCTTCGGGTCCAGCAATCATCAGGGGATGTCTGTAAACCCAAAATGATTGTCATATAGAACAGAATCGCCGTGCAGTACGTTGTGGACGAAGCGGCTAAAACTTACACAACTCGCCCAAAGCACCCTGCCCTTCGGGTCGCTGAGGGTTAACTTAATAGAAACGGCTACGCATGTAGTACCGACAGCGGAGTACTGGCGGACGGGGGTTCAAATCCCCCCGGCTCCACCAAATGATCAAACAAAGACGTCCACGGACGTCTTTTTTTGTGCCTGCGATTCAGTAAATACGCGGCTTCCAGCGCTTTTGCGGTCTTTTGAGATTTTTTGAGTTCCAGCCATTCGGGTATTCCAGACGGTATTCCAGCTCATCCGGTGCTAATCTTTGGAATACCGAATCAGTGCTTGAGGACAATCTCATGCCTGCTCAAAACCTCCGCCTCTCCGATCGACAGCTCAAGGGAGTCAAACCCGCGTCCAAGGATTATGTCCTCACCGACGGTGACGGTTTACAGCTCCGTGTACGCAGCAATGGCTCTCTGCTGTGGAATTTCAATTACCGTGAACCGGTGACCAAGAACCGTATCAACATGGGCTTGGGCACCTACCCCGAACTGTCACTGGCGAACGCCCGAAAGATGGCGGTCGAAGCACGCGAGCTGCTCGCCCAAGGCATCGATCCGAAGGTGCAGCGCGATACGCTGAGTGAGGCCAAGCGCGCAGAAACGGAACACACCTTCGAGAACGTGGCCACCGCCTGGTTCGAGCTTAAGAAAGACTCGGTCACCCCAGCCTACGCCGAGGACATCTGGCGGTCGCTCACACTGCACGTGTTCCCCGATTTGAAGACGACACCACTTGCGAAAATCACCGCGCCGATGGTGATCGCATTGCTTCGTCCAATCGAAGCGAAAGGCAGCTTGGAAACGGTCAAACGTCTTAGCCAGCGGCTAAACGAGATCATGACCTACGGCGTAAATTCCGGCCTGATCTTCGCCAACCCACTCAGCGGCATCAGGGCAGTCTTCAAGAAGCCCAAGAAAGAGAACATGGCTGCGCTTCCGCCCGAAGAACTCCCCGAGCTCATGCTGGAGATCGCAAACGCCAGCATCAAACGCACCACCCGCTGCCTGATCGAATGGCAGTTGCACACGATGACTCGCCCCGCCGAGGCGGCGACTACTCGCTGGGCAGACATCGACTTTGAAAGGCGTGTCTGGACTATCCCACCAGAGCGGATGAAGAAACGCCGTCCACACAGCATCCCGTTGAGTGATCACTCTGTCGCCCTGTTGGAATCACTGAAGACTCACAGCGGCCATCGCGAATACGTCTTCCCGGCCGATAGAAATCCACGCACCCACGCCAATAGCCAAACCGCCAACATGGCGTTGAAACGCATGGGGTTCCAGGATCGCTTGGTCAGCCACGGCATGCGCTCGATGGCCAGCACCATCTTGAATGAACATGGGTGGGACCCGGAGCTCATCGAAGTGGCACTGGCGCACGTCGATAAGGATGAGGTGCGGAGCGCCTACAACCGAGCCGACTACATCGAGCGCCGGCGCCCGATGATGGCTTGGTGGAGTGAGTACATCCAGAAAGCCGCCACCGGCAGCCTGCTCGTCTCAGCGTACGGCCAAGTCAGAGACAAGAACGTGGTGCCGATCCGCTAGCTTTGTACGGCGCAAGAACGGTAGCAGCAACAACTGAACGTTCAAGATTCGGGGCAAGCAGCCTCGCTTATCCGCTTCTCAGCACGGGTCCTTCCAAACAGGGCTGCAAAGCCGCCCTGTTTGGAAGGACCTCACTTTGAAGAGCTAAAAGCGACCACGTTGTCCAGGATTTACCACGGAATTCCAGCGGTGGATAACCGCTCTTAAAGTCCAAAGTGGCGCTGAATTTCGAGCCTTGACCGCGTTTATCCACAGGCGTAGAACTGGCCGTGCAAGCGCTGTCGATGACAGCAACCCAGGTGGCCCGAGCCTTGAGGTCACGCCGCTCTCGCGGTGGTTCTCCCCCAAATGGCGATTCGCATCCGGCAGCTCGCCCGGTCACCTCCCCGGTGATGGATGCCTACTTCAGATCATGGCCCTCGTGCGCCAGGCAACACCTCCTACTTCGCTGCCCTGCAGCAACCAATCCGCTTGGCCGAATCTTGCGCCAACCTGCGCCCGTCTCTTTCTCCTGGAAAGAGACGGGCGCTTCTAGCACTGCTGCAGCCCTCATCGCACCTGGCTCTGCGGCAACTCCACTCGTGACAATCGGCGTGACAAACGCCGATGTCACCAGCAACAGCGATGTCGATGATGGTGCCGCAGACCAGGGAATGGACTGCACCTGACTGACAGTCAGGCATGCCCCGGTCATCACATTGCTGCGTTCACCCGGCTCAGGATCTCGCGGCACTGGTCTCGTCAGCCAGTGCTGCCTCCACCCGCCCATCGGTAACGGTGCTCAGGAGGCCAGATCATGAGATGCCCTTGCTCCCGGTCGTAAGGAGCCGCCGGTCCCGCGTTAGAGGACATCCCCACAGGTCGCAGGGGCCTTGACCCCTGATAACACTCAACATTCTTGGCGGGATGACGTGGGGTGAGGATCGAAGAGCGGACGATGAGGTGACCGACATGGCATTGGTGGGTAAACGCGATGGCCGTAATTTCGGCTACGGCAGGCAATTGAGCTACGCAGGTCCGCGGGCGCTGAAAGACATGTTCGGCGGCGGCCACTACGGCACGGTGAGGGCACACTGTGATCGGTGGCAGGCATTCGTGAAGTGGTGCCGCTCCGAACAAGGGCCCGCTATCAATGATGCGCGGCTGGTTGATCGGGAGGTGCTGGCCGACTATGCGGCGTATCTACGCGACGTGGTTAGGCGCGGTGACCTCGCCGTCAGCACCGCTCAAAACCGGCTCTCCAGCGTTAACAGGACCATGGCAGCGCTACGCGGTGATCAGTGCGTGAAATTGCCAAGTCCGAGCAAGGCACTGGGTATGCAGCGCAGCGGGGTTCGTCACGCCATCCCTCAGGGCCAGAATCGCAAACAGGTTGAGCAGATCGTCGATGCGCTTTGCAGTCGTGACCAGAGACGGGCCGCCGCGATCGTATTGTTGGCGCGAGCCACAGGCATGCGCCTGCGTGAGACCATCTTGGCTGACCTGCCACGGCTAAGCCGTGAGGCTAACGACCTAGGCAGAATTAATATTCAGGATGGCACCAAAGGAGGTCGCTCCGGCGCTTCGGCACCGCGTTGGATTGCGGTGGACGACCATATTCGAGGTGCGCTTGGGTTTGCACGGCAGGTGTCGCCTGCTGGTAGCCACAACCTAATTGCGCCACACGAAAGCTATCTGAACTTTCTGCAAAAAATCATCCGCCCTGTGCGGTGCATCCTGCATGCACACAACCTAAAAGGCTTCCATGAGCTGCGAGCGGCATACGCGTGTGATCGCTATGAACAATTCACCCAACACCGCGCCCCTATCAACGGTGGCCAGGCAGACAAGAGCATTGATCGTCAGGCCCGAAGGCTAATCAGCTATGAGCTGGGGCATGGTCGAATCGACGTGGTCGCTGCCTACATTGGAGGGCGCTCATGAGTAAGCCATTCGATATGGAGCTGTTCTTGATTGGAGTCTTGACCGGATCGCCCGCGACTCAGCAACGTCATTTACGCCAAGCGAAGCTCATTCAGAATGAAATTGCAGAGCGCTGGCAGCGAGAAACCCCATGGGCTTGGCAGAGGAAGCATGTGACTTGGTTTCTCGAACATCGCATGAGCCAGCGCAGTGAGGCGACGCGGTACTACTATCTGCTAACGGCTAGGCTGCTCGCACGGCGCCTAGAAAAGCCATGGCTTTTCAATCTCTGAATGAAAGCCGCTGCTATCGATCCACCAGCAGCTCGGGTTCGAGCGGAGCCAGGGGACGCGCGAGCGTGGTAATGTGCGCCGGCAGTAAGCTTCTCTAGATTGGTTTTTGATTTTTTTGACTCATGATGAAATCGTTGCTCGGATATAAAATATGTTGAATTTCAACGAGATAGCGAAAATTTTTTCCAGCAGCAACATCAATTCCGTTTCAGGAGGCGATCTGTCTCTTGTCACGAGAGTGGCTAAATGCTATCAAGACAGCTTTGATGACACCTTTACTGTTGCTAGCGTATTTGAATTTTGTTATAGCCTAATGTGCAGGGAATATCGTAATGAATACTATTATAAAAATTCTATTGCGAAGAAAATTCTCCTAGGGAGGCATTCAATAAACAGCTCTACTATGCTCACAGAATTCCGAGTAGGCGCGAACAAAGCAGACTGCGTGATCGTCAATGGCATTTCAACATGTTATGAAATAAAAACCGATTATGACAACCTAACACGATTAAAATCTCAAATCGATTCTTACCTGAAGATATTCGATAAAGTTAACGTAGTTGTCTCTAAAAAAAATCTAACCTCGGCACTGCACACAGCACCTGAAGAAGTAGGGGTTATATTACTAAACAAGAGCGGCACTTTTCGAGAGATGAGACCGGCACAACTTACTGGTGCACAGATTGATGTTCGGGTCCTAATGAGATCGCTTCGACGTGACGAGTACGTGGGGCTTACCGAGTCGTTGTTTGGCGCGACACCCAATGTGAGCAATACCGAAATCTTTCGTGAATGTGAACGCTTACTGACATCTGCCGCCAACGAAAGTATTCGTACTGAGTTTAGAAAAATTATTCGTCAAACCAGAGCTCTGGACAAGGATTTCATACTGTCGTTACCTACATCCTTATTAGCGGCCGGAGTCGAATTTGGATCAACCCGCAAGGCCCGCGCTGGGCTTGTGGAAAACATGAGCTCAATCTTAAGTAAGGAAGCTTTATGTACTACCCAATTCTCAAAGGCAAACAGTTTGAACTGACCGCGCTCAGGGAACTCGCTGGGCATATACCCGCCGGCAATGTCTGTCCTATTTTAGAGCCTGTAAATTTAAACCTAGCGCCCCTAGCGACTACCATCTCCGAATTGACGGAAGCTGGAGTCAGCTCGTGGGTGGTAATTAATCCTTCTCAAAGTGAATTCGCAAGTGGTTCGGGGTCAAATATATTTTCTTCTCTGAGAACTCACCTTGCAACGATAGGGGCTGGCCAAGGTTCATTTGTCCCATGTATAAAAATACGCGATGGGTCTGATGCCCTTGCCATCGCACTATTAAGAAGCATTACCATACCTTTTGTCGCTTATGTTGAAGGTGTTATTACACCTGCCCTAGTTTCTGACCTAATGAAAGCTTCTGCTGTCGCACTCAATCCAGACAAGACTGATATTTCGGTATGGGGAGTTCTTCCAAGAGCCGTCCTCTTTCATGATGGCTTTGACAAGAAAACCAGGAATTTAGATTACGGCACAGAATCGTATTACTCAAATCTTCACAATGGGTATAGAACGTGTCCAAATGCAATTGGATTTGGCGATTACACGATTCTCAGTGAACGTCTCGTTGAGGGAGGCGGCCCACCATTTGTGGTTACCCTGCACATTTCCTACCTTGATCCTTCACGGTCAACTCAAATGTATGTGCGCCATTTCTCTTCTTATTCTGACAACGACAGCCAAAGTGACCCCGGCGGTAAATTTCGCGAAGCTTTAGATTTGCTTATTTCCCATATATCAAAGAACCCAGGGAATTTCGTCAACACTGAGGGCCTGCAAGAATTTATAACTCTTCATAGCAGTCGTCATTATCCTGGCCTTGGCATGGTTAAAAAAGCTTCAATCAAACATCATATTCAGACGCTATCCTCATGGTGATAAATTTTGCATACCCCCGCACAAAACTCTAGCGAGCCCTAACTAGGACTCGCTCATAAAATCGCTCGCGAATAATTAAAGCCTTTAACTTAAATATGAATTTTTGCAAATTTGCCGCCATAGCTTATATTAATTCTTAATATAAACCCCATCTATCCTACATAGTCGTGCGGGCTTCTAATCCTTGAATGAAGCTCTGCACGACTCGATCTATTATATCGAGCCACACTCAGTACGATTACTTGAGAAATCTCAAGTCTGTATGCTCTAAACAAAGACAAATGTCAGTCATTTTTGCATTACTCCCTCGTTATACAAGCCTTTAGGCTCTGTACGAAAAGTCCGCCACTTAGAAAAATTGGGTGCCGAGAGTCTTGGCAAAAATTAAAAAATATAGTTATGAGCCGTAGCGATCTACCTAAAGTTGATAGGGTGCCTTTGGGTATACAGCGGGGGGGCCGCCTAGACAGCATAGCTTAAGGTCACTGCAAGGATGATGCATTTGAGCGATGATATATTTTCGTAACTACATGCAGCCACCTCTAACTCACCTGTACGATTAGCATATGCCTTTGCAAAACCCACAATAAAAACCTTACAAATAATTCACCTTTAAAGTAAACTAATCGCTCGAGCCAATACCTCTAACACGCAAAAGCTAAAATGCAGCATTCCCCGATAGACACTATATTGATAGACGGCTACAAATTAAACTTTCGCAAACCAAGGAATGAAGTATGAGCATTGATGCGATCTGGTCTTCAAAGCTAAACAGTTACAAATCTGGCGAGTCGGAAGCTAGGCAAATAAGCACAGGAAGAATTAACTTTTTCATTGGCCCAAATAACAGTGGAAAAAGCAGGCTTCTTCGCGCCTTATTTTCTAGCAAAAATGAAGAAACCCATGTTGTTATAGCGAAACTTTTGAGTGAGATTGTTTGCGACCTGAAAATTCTTGATTTTATTCGCTCCACCCCTCAAATCAATAGCTTCAAATCTGAACCTTTTCTAAAAGCTATTCAGGGGAAGATATTATCTATAGACGCCATCAAAGAAGTAGCCAGGTCGTTCACAACATTAATCTCAGAGGCTATCAGAGATAATTACAGCATAATGGGTGGCGGCGCTGAAACTAACGCGTTCAATAGACTGAAAGGAATTTTAAACACAGCAGAGTTGCGCAAAGAAACAATTGAAATCTCAAACAATTTCAATGCTAAGATCCAGCAAGTCACTGACTTTAAGTCTCATTACATTCCGGTTCTTAGAGGAATGCGCCCACTAGATGGCGAAAGTGATTTGTTTCTAGATAGAACTTTAACGGACTATTTCTCCAATGATAACTCAAAGAAGTTAAATATCATCACGGGATTCAATCTTTATCAATTGCTTGTTCGTTTTTTGCTTGGTCAGCCAGAGGATCGTCAGCGTGTCAGAGCCTACGAAAAAATTCTGGGGCACGAATTTTTTGGAGGAGCTGAGGTTACTCTGATTCCTGAGTATGGGAAAGATACTATTTCAGTCAAAATCGGTGATGACGACCAGTTTTCCATATACGATCTTGGCGATGGCATGCAACAGGTTATTATCATTACCTCTGCCGCATTCCTCGAACAGGACAATTCTATTTTCTACATCGAAGAACCAGAAGCTTGCCTTCATCCTGGCTTACTTAGAAAGCTAGCACTATTTTTATTAAATCATACTCAGCATAAATATTTTGCCACCACTCACTCCAATCATCTTTTAGATCTTGCCGAAACTGATCGGCGAGTGAAAGTTCATCGTGTTTCGAAATCAGGCGCTAAAGCAGATGCAAATTTTACAGTACGCGAATGTACTCGCGATAGAGAACTTCTTGCAGAGCTAGGTGTGCTTGCGTCATCTGTCTATTTAGCCAATTCGACCATTTGGGTTGAAGGTATAACTGACAGACTCTATTTGAGCGTATTCCTTAGAAAATACATTGAAACAATAGACGACGCAAGCAAGAGAAATAAACTAGATGGGCTACTTGAAAATTTTCATTATGCCTTTGTGGAGTATCAGGGAGGGACACTGGGTCACTGGTCTTTTGATAACGCATCTATGGAGGATGGGCTAAATGCATCGTTCTTATGTTCTTCTGCATTTCTTGTTGCTGACGGTGACATTGTCGATAAAGGAGATCGGGCTTTGATTCTGGAACAGCAGTTAGGTATGAGACTGCACATACTAAACTGCAAGGAAATTGAAAATATTCTTCCTAGAGAAATTATAATTAAAGCTGCGAAGAGTATTTTTTCTCGCAAAAAAAAGAAAACCATTGAAGGACTTTCTCCTGAGCTTTTGGATGGCCTGACAACCAAAATTGAAAATTCTCAATATGGTATTGGCTACCTGCTTGATAAGGCACTTGGGTTGCCTGGACGAGGAAAGAACGCGCGGAAGGTTTTTGCCGATGCAAGTGGAACGATCAATGACAAGGTAAAGTTCTGTCTTTCATGCATTGATGAGATGAACTCCGGAGAGTGGGAGATCACCCCCCCAATAAAGGAGTTGTGCGACAAGATATTTGACCATGTTCTAAGCCAGAATATATGCTAGCCATCTAGTCAGTCTTGTTGAGCATCTTATTGAAATGAAAATTCTTGTATGCACCTTCACTAGAAGGCTAAAATCTCAATGATTGTAGATGCAACAAAGTATCTTTCTAGCAACCAACTTTAGATCAATATCATTGGAGTTAAAGGAGGCAGGATGAAGAAAGCATTTCCCGGGCACTTTTCAAATGACCCACGTAATTTAGAAGATATATGGGGGCGTTGCATTTTTGTCCTAGATACGAATGTACTATTAAACCTCTATCGTTATTCAGATGAAACGCGATCCGAACTTATTGAGACATTCAGACTTCTAAAAGAACGCCTCTGGATCCCCTATCAAGTGGCCAGCGACTACTTTGCAAACAGAGTCAGTGTTATAGGGGAGCAGGTTAAAGTATATGAGCGGGCAATTAATAACATATCGGAACTGCGCCAATCACTTGAAAGTCAAAGACAACACCCATTCGTGCAGAAATCCACATTAATAGAGTCAACCGCTTCGTTTGAAAAGATAATCTCTGAGCTGACAGAAAATCAAAAAAAATTTTTACACAAGATAGAATTTGATGATATCAAGGATAGTCTTGAGGTTTTGTTAGATGGGCGAGTTGGTAGAGGCCTGAGAGACGAGGAAGTTTCAGAAATCCTTTCTATAGGCGCTAAAAGATATGCACAGAAAAGGCCTCCAGGATATATGGATGCTAATAAGTTAAAAAGTGATTCGGAAGTCATCTCGGAAAAGTTGAAGCCTTATGCGGACTACGTAGTCTGGAGGCAGACTATTGCAATGGCCACAGCCGAAGCATTGCCGGTAATTTTTGTTACTGGCGATAGAAAGAATGATTGGTGGAGCGTATATAACGGTAAACTACTAGGCCCTCACCCCCTTTTGGTTGAGGAATTTGTAAATGAGGTGGGTCAGCCATTTTTGATGTATCTACCAGAAAAATTTATGCAACAAGCCAACGGTTTTCTTGAAAGAGAGACTTCGCAGAGTGCAGTGGATGAAATTGTGGAAATTAGATCTGAAGAGTTACCTACAAATATTCATACGCAATAACGACCATAGAATTATTATGGTTGTTCAATGTCGCTTTCCGGCCGCTCGCTTTGATGCACAAAGGCTTAGCAGTTGATTTGTCAAGTCTTTGCCAGACAGTATATATATCTGCTCTACTTCCAATTTTCAAAAGTGAATGCTGAGCCTTATGTTGCGCTCCCGATTTTCTCGGGAGCCAGCCCATTCTGATATGCATCGATCGCAAGTCAAAAAATCTATCTTTACCTTAAACTTTTGGTTTTCCTGAAGCTCATTGGCTATCTGATCGCCTTGGTCGAACCAAACATTCAGACAGCTGTCTTTGATCCAGCGCGATTCATCTTCCTCGACAAAGCTAGTTGACGCATTTGGAAAAGGTCAAGGTCTAAGAAAGCAAACTGGTTGGCATCACTAAACGCAGCCATTTATCGACTTTCTTTTCAGGCTCTAGGGCATTATCGACACTGAGCCTACACATTCGATGAGCTTACCGAGGACGAAGCTCATCATCTTAGCCAGCGCAGCAATCATTGACGCTATCGTTTGTCCGGAGCCCCCGCATGTGTGAGTGGTGACATCGTACGCGTAGGTGAAAAATCAACAGCGCGACCATTTGTTTCATAGATTCGGCCCCAATTCGTTTCTGGGGGGAGGACCTCAATAAGGACCGTCCATCGGAATCCAGACTACGGTGCTTTCCAACTGGTATTCCAAGAAAGTTGACCAATAGCTTTTTAATCAGATAAAACAAATAGATACCGACTTGTTTCAGATTCCCCCGGCCCACCAACTCTCAACGACAAAGCCCGCCAAGTGCGGGCTTTGTCGCATCTGGCCCTCCCGTCCAGCCCCTCCCGCCAAAAACCACCCCGTCCACACACCTCAGTGCTCATGCCGATGATGCACATCCGGAAAATGCGCATGGCTATGCCGAATCGGCGTATGCACATGCGGATGACTGTGCGGCTCCGTTCCATCCCAGTCAAACCCGTGCGTATGCTGATGATGCTCGTCGTGTGTATGACGATGATCGTGCTCGAGCCGTTGGTGCTGATGCTCATGAGCATGGTTCTCCATCAGATGAATCCATACCCCAACAGCCATCAACGCTGCAGCGAGCAGGAACATCAGCGATACCGACTCGCCCAGTAGCAGAATCGAGATAGCGGCGCCCAGGAACGGTGCGGTGGAAAAGTATGCGCCGGTGCGTGCACTGCCCAGCCCGCGGAGGGCGAGGACGAACATCACCAGGCTGACGCCGTAGCCGAGAAATCCGACCAGCAGGATGGGCACCAGCGTAGTGGCCGCAGGCATTTGTGTGCCGATGAACAAGGCCAGGCCGCAGTTGACCAGACCGGCGACAAGGCCTTTGCTGCCGGCGATGAACAGTGCGTCCGAGGCAGAGACCTTACGCGTCAGGTTGTTGTCGATGGCCCAGCAAAAGCAGGCGAAGGCGACGGCCAGTGGCCCTGTCCAGTCCTGCGCCGAGACGGCCTCTTGTGGCCAGGACAACACGACACCGCCGGCCACGATGGCGAGCATGCCGATCACGATTCGCCGATCGGCATTTTCCTTGAACACTACCCAAGCCAGCAGTGCCGTGAGCACTGATTCCAGGTTGAGCATCAGTGACGCGCTCGCGCCGGACGTTCTGGTCAAACCGAACATCAATGCCACCGGCGCCAGCACACCGCCGAAGCCGATGGCGCCGGCCAGCCACGGCCATTCACCGGTGCCGAGTCCGGAGCGCTGCCAGCCTCGATCGCGGGCAAAACGCAGGACGGTCAAGCCCAGACCGCTGCCCAGATAGAGCAACCCGGCCAACAGAATCGGTGAAATCTGTACCCCCAGCAGCTTGGCGAGTGGTGTGCTGGCGCCAAACAATGCTGCCGCAACCAAAGCGTAGAGAACGCTCACATTCATGACGGGATCACTCGCTCGGGCCGATGGAATACCGGCAATGATCATGGCAAAACTCAGGTGAGAATTATGTGAACAGCTGATTCGTGTCAGGAACATGACCTCATGCACGTGCTCAAATCCAGCAACATTTAATCCGCGCAATCCACGGCGCTGGCTCGACCCAGCCTCTATGCTGCGAACATCGAGATGCAATGGAGTTGAAGATGAAGATCTGGATCGCCGCCATGCTGGCTGCACTGATTTCCCTGCCTGTTCACGCAGCAGATGCTGGCGCTGTGCACGTCGAACCGATCGATTTCACAAGCAGCGCCGACAGCGTCCAGCGCAAGCAGTCGATCAAGGGCGACCAGACGGCGGAGTACCGCTTCAAGGCCAGGGCCGGCCAGATGCTCACCGTCGATTTCAAACCGTCCAACACCTCCGCCTACTTCAACATCACCGCCAAGGGCGCGGATTACGCGCTGTTCAACGGTTCGATCATGGGCAATCACTTTTCTGGCTCACTGCCTTCCGATGGGGAATACACCGTTCAGGTGTATCTCATGCGCAATGCGGCACGGCGCAATGAAGTCGCCAACTATGCGTTGTCTCTGAGGCTCGCCTCCGCCGATGCGGTGGACGGGACAAAACCGTTCAACCAGACACTGGAATTGCAGGGCATCGGCTTTCGCGTCAGCGCTGAGCAGGTCGATGGCCAACGGGTTTTGCGCATTGAACCCAAAGGCCTGGAAATCGATAACAGTGTGATCACCCGGCCACTCAAGGGCGATATCGTCCGCGCCGAGATTGGAGATCTGAACAACGACGGCTCGCCCGAAATATACGTTTTCACCCGCATTCCCGGACGCGGCATGCCGGGCGATCTGATTGCCTATTCGGCCAACAACAAGAAATCCCTGAGCGAAATCTACCTGCCGCCGGTCAGCGACAATCCGAAAATCGCTGAGGGTTATCAGGGCGAGGATTCGTTTGCAGTGGTGGAGAATGCCTTGGTGCAGCGCTTCCCGGTGTATGACAGCACTGACGCAGGCGCTGGCCGCACGGGGAAGATGCGCCAGGTTCAATACACGTTGGTGGCGGGCGAGGCCGGGTGGGTGTTGCGCGAAGATAAGGTGGCGGAGTACTGAGTTGCATCACCGGCTCACGCCAGCGGATAAAACCCGAAAGCGGTTAATCGCCACGCCCTCCTTCCTACATCGAACGTCCTAGGAAAATTCCCGCAACACGCGTCGACTTTGATGAACTGGTGCACCTTTCCTCATGACGTTACGCTCCACGACCACTGCCATCCAGCGGACGGTTTGGCAGCCGCAATTGCAGTGAATGTTCACTCCACGGAGCTACGTCATGAAGAAAATCCCCCGCCTTTCGCTGGTTGGCCCGGCACCGTCCGATGCGCCAACGTCCAGCACCCAACCGCAATCCAATACCAGCGCACGCAGCGAAGCGCACAAACGGCGCCGTAGCATCCCTCTCAATCAACTCATCAGGGTGCGCGACGATGTCGACACCCTGACCCTGCTCACCCACGCCAGTGAGATCCTCGATTCCCTCGCGGCCATCAGCGCAACCTTTGCCGATGAGTTCGACGGCTCGAAACGCCATGTGGCGGTGGCGATGAAGCAACTGAGCGCACTGGCCGAGATCCTTATTTGTCGGGCTCGGGACAATCTTGATCCGCAGAAGCCGCTGAACACTACCGGGCCTGAAACCCGCCATTGACGGGCGAAACCCCGGCGCTCGGTTGCGCTTCGGACTGCATGGGTGCCGCCCATCGAGATGAATTTTTCTTCACTGCAGCTGCGCGGCTAACCCTTGTACAGTCCGCTCGCTCATTCAAGAAACTACGGTTCGCCCGCGCTCCTGCGGGCTTTTTTTGTCTGAAACAAAGCCCCTGCGTCGCCACGACTTGCCGTAACCCGGCGGATTGCGCGACTCTGCCGGAAGATCCCCCATTCCGGAGCGTCTGATGCCCCTGTTGACCCTGCCTTGCCAACGCCTGACGCTCGCAATACTTGCACCGGAGCAGGCCGAGCTTGAAAGCGAGTTCTACCGACGCAACCAGCGCCACCTCGCGCCATGGTCGCCCATCCGCACCACAGAATATTTTTCCACCGAGCAGATTCGCCGCCGCCTCGATGTGCAGGCCAGCGCATTCGAGGCCGGGTTGGCCATGCATTTTGCGTTGCTGACCCCGGATGGCCAGCAGATGATCGGCGCGTGCAACTTCAGCGGCATCATTCGCGGGGCCTTTCAGGCGTGTTATCTGGGCTATCACATCGATGAGGCCCAACAGGGGCAAGGTCTGATGCAGGAAGCGCTGGAGGCTGGCATCGCGTACATGTTCGACACACAGAACCTGCACCGGATCATGGCCAATTACATTCCCGGCAATGAGCGCAGTGCACGCCTGCTTGAACGCCTGGGTTTCGAACGTGAGGGTTATGCCAAGGCGTATCTGAACATTGCCGGGCGCTGGCAGGATCATGTGCTGACGGCGCTGGTCAATCCGCTGTTCGAAACGCCGGAGAAGCGTTGGTCGCGACAACTGGCCTAGCTTCACAATTTGTTCAGGATTGCCGACGTATGCTCAGGTCTCCCGCCCCTTCCGGTTGCCTGATCATTATGTCGCGTGCCGTCACTTCGCTGTCTCTGCTTGCCGCCCTGTTGTTTTTCTTCGCGCTGGGTGGCCATCAATTGCAAGGTTCCACCGAAGCCCGCGTGGCCGGGATCGCCATGGAGATGCACCTGGACGACGACTGGGTGACACCTCGTTTGTTCGGCGAACCGTTTCTGGAAAAACCACCGCTGAGCTTATGGCTGGATGCGGGTGCGATGCGCGTGTTCGGCGTTTCACCGTGGGCCGTGCGGCTGGCATCGGCGGTTGCCGGGTTGCTCAGTGTGATGGTGTTGTACGGGATGTTGCGCCGGTTTGGACGACCGAAAATGGTCGCCTGGACCGCCGGCATTCTTCTCGCGACCATGGCCAGTTACTGGAGCAATGTGCGCGGCGTCGGCGAGGACGCGCTGCTCGCACTCGGCGTGAGCACAGCGCTGCTGGCCTTTTTCCAGGCGCAACGGGCATCGACGCCGGGCAACTCGCTGTTGTTTGTCTTCGGGATTGCCATCGCCACGTTGAGCAAAGGCGTGCTGGGGCTGGCCATGCCGGGGGTGGTGATTTTTGCTTATCTGCTGGCTGACAGCCTGATGGACAAACGCCTGAAAATCGCAGATTGGTTGCGACCCGGTTTACTCACCATGGTCGGTTTGATCCCGCTGCTGATCTGGCTCGTCATCCTCTACCAGCACGGCGGCGAACAAGCCGTCAAAGAGGTGCTGCTGACCAACAGCGTCGGGCGCTTCAGCGGTTCGTTCGTCGAGGCCGGGCACTACGAACCGTTCTATTACTACCTCGCCAAACTGCCGGAAGCCTTTTTGCCGTGGAACATTCTGGTGTACCTGGGGCTCTGGCATTTCCGCAAACAATTGAAGGCCGACCGTTACCTGCTGTTTTTCAGCCTGTGGATCGTGGCGCAGTTCATCATGCTGACGTTGGCGTCGAGCAAACGCACGGTGTACCTGATGTCGATGACACCCGCCGCTGCGGTGATCGCAGCAGAGTATGCAGGCGTGCTGTTCGAGCGCTTGAAGCAGTATGAATCCGGTAATGGATTCGTAGGCCGAATCGCCCGGCAGCGTCAGACACTGGCAGTCGGTGTGCTCACGCTGGTGATCGGCAGTTACCTCGCTGCCGCGCAGTGGGCACTGCCTCATGCCGACAAAAAGCTCTCGTTCCTGCCGTTGAGTGCAGAGATTCAGACGCTGCAAACCGCCGGGCATCAAGTCGCGCTGTTTCAGGCCAACGAGCGGGTCGGTGGCGCCACGGTGTTCTATACCCAGCAAGTGCTCAAAGGCCTGGATACCGACGCGCAGTTGCGGGATTTTCTTGCCGCTTCACCGGCCCACGTCGTGGTGATGGCCGGCGACAGCGAACCCACCGCCCCACTGAAAGTGCTCAAGACCATGATGGTCGGACGACAGGCGTATTACTTCGTCGGCTATTGAGGGCCTGCTCAGCCCCATAAAAAACCCGCCGGTGATTGGCGGGTTTTTCATTTGATCCGAACGGGCTCAGATAGAGACTTCAGCACTGAAAGCTTTCTGCTCACGCTTGCCCAGCACCGGCAAATCCAGCCGCGCCCGCCCGTAGAACGCCAGCGCCGTCAGCAAACACGCCAGCCAGACAAAGATCCCGGCCCAGAACGTGTGGGACATGTAATGCCAGCCCTGCAGCACGCGAGTAGTGCCGTAAACCAATCCCAGCAGCAGCGAGCCCCACAAGATGGCACTGGAAAAACGCCATTGATAGCGCCGAGCTACGAAATACAGTGCCAGCATGGTGAAGCCGCCCGACGCATGACCACCCGGCCAGCAACGGCCACTGCCGGCTTCGTGGAAGAGTTGAAAATTGCTGTACCACTCGATGTGGGCCATTTTCCCGCCGTACAGCGTGGTTTCGATCGGGCAGTAAACGCTGGTGTGGGATTTGAGGAAGTGAATCACCCCGGTACAGACAGCAAATGCGACCACCACAAACAGAAAGTCCCTACGATGATCAGCGGCAAATCGCAGCACAGGCGCGACTTTGCTGCGCTCCAGCATTGCGCCGAGGCGCGGACGCTTGTGCGGATTGACCAACGGCCAGACCACCGACAGCAGCGCGCCGATCAGGGCGATTTCCGCCGTCCAGTTGGGAATGATCCGCGCCCATTTGTGCGTGAGCTTTTCGAAGAAGTGGATTTTGTCGATCGGGAAGGTTTGTGTCAGCGGATCGAACAGCAGGTTGCTGAAGGCGATGTCGATTTTGGTCATGTCGAACATCAGGAACACCAGCGCCGCACAGACCAGCGGAATACCAACGTTGTAAACGTAGAAGCGGGATTTCATCGGGTGTTCACCGTGCGCCAGTCGGAGGCTTCAATAAAGCCGAGCATCTTGGGAGCCGCCGGGCTGGCAGCAGAGACGAATAACGACGAGCCGTAACCCGCGTTTGAAGTCGATACGTTGAGGTCTTTCTCGATTTGCGCCATGCACTCGCTGTGGGTCACCAGAATCAGGTTGCGCCCCGGGATCTTGTGGGCCAGCGCATCCTGCAACATGCGTCCCCGGCAATTGATCAACCAGTCGTCGCCACTGGCGGCATGGTTGAACATGTAACCGGCGGTCTGCACCGTGCGCATTGACGGGCTGTTATAGATGTCGGCGTTGTCCAGGCCCAGTTGCTCGAACCGCGCACCGACCGCCACCGCGACACTGCGCGAGCGATCGGTGATGCCGTCATTGCCACTCAGGCACGCAGCCCGGGAGTGATCGCAACGCTCAACGTGCCGCACCAGCACGATCATCTCGCCCTTGGCCCACCCCGCCGCCAACGCTTGCGCACCGGCGACATTGCCGTGGGCCAGGTCCGGCACCGCCGCCGGCGCCAGCAACCACAGAGTCAAAGGGAGCACCAGAATCGAAGCGGCCAACACCACCCAGGTGTTGCGAAACCGCGCCAGACCGCTCAGGTCGATCGAGCGTTTGACGCCGAACAGACTCAGTCTCAATTCCACAAAAACGCCTCGCCACGTTGCTTCACAGGTCATTCGATGCGGCGAAAGTACAGAGGCGGGCGTGGGCAGCCAGTGAAACCCATGTGAAAAAAGTCTTGGGATCCGTTGTTACAAATTCCGTAGGACAAAATCCTTTCAGCTCTGGGAAATGCGGCCGATACAGACCTGCTAACACCCTTGCTGGCTCAAAAAAACAACAATCTTCCAGCCTAACCGACGACAAGAAACCCAACGTTTCTGGAGGATTTTTGATGAATAGCTGGTTCGGCAACATCAGCGTGAACATGAAATTGGGCCTGGGCTTCGGCCTCGTGCTGGCCCTGACCTGCGTATTGGCCCTGACGGGCTGGACCAGCCTCGGTGGCCTGATCGACCGCAGCAACTGGATGAGTGATATAACCCAGCTCAATGCCGGCCTGACCAAGCTGCGCGTGGTGCGCCTGCAGTACATGCTGACCAATGGCGATGAAACCGCCGCGCAGAACGTGCAAACCACCCTTGAAAGCTTCGCCGCGCAACAGCAGAAGCTGATCAACAGTTTCAAGAGCCCGGAAAACGTCAAACTGCTCAAGGAGCAGGCAGCGACCATCGCTGAATACCAGACCTCGCTGAACAAAATGCGCAATGCCTATCGCACCGGCAACAGCGCCCGCGACAGCATGAGCGTGAGTGCCGAGACCGCGTACAACCAGATCGAATCGATCAGCAAACGCGTGCAGCAGATGGACATGAGCGAGCAGCGTTTCGAACAGTTCCAGGCGATCACCGCCGCCAAAGAAGCGTTCATCCTCGCGCGCTACGAAGTGCGCGGCTACACCGCCACCAGCAACGCCGAAACCGAGCAGAAAGCCGTCCGCCAGATCGACGCGGCCATCGTCAGCCTCAAGTCTTTGAATGCGCAATTTGCTGCGACGCAGCAAGATGCCTTGCGCCAATTGGAATCCGCGTTGACCAGCTATCGCAGTGCGTTGATGGCGTACAAGAACGCCAACACCGATGCTGTGCAGGCGCGTAAGGAAATGACCGACCAGGGCAGCACTATTGTCGCCCTGAGCGAGCAGCTGTATCAGATCCAGCTCGATCGCCGTGACGCTGAAAGCGCCCAGGCACGCACCTTCCAGTTGATCAGCACCCTGCTGGCGCTGTTGGTCGGCGTGATTGCTGCGGTGATCATCACCCGTCAGATCACCCGTCCGCTGCAAGAAACCCTGGCCGTGGTCGAACGCATTGCCAGCGGCGACCTGACCCAGAACGTCACCGTCACCCGCCGCGACGAACTCGGCGTGCTGCAACAAGGCATCGCGCGCATGGGCGTAACCCTGCGCGACTTGATCAGCGGCATCCGCGACGGCGTGACCCAGATCGCCAGCGCCGCCGAAGAACTCTCGGCCGTGACCGAGCAGACCAGCGCCGGCGTGAACAGCCAGAAGGTCGAGACCGATCAGGTCGCCACCGCCATGCACGAGATGACCGCCACCGTGCAGGAAGTCGCGCGCAACGCCGAAGAAGCCTCGCAAGCCGCTGCCGCCGCTGACGGCGAAGCCCGTGAAGGCGACAAAGTGGTCAACGAAGCCATCGCCCAGATCGAGCGTCTGGCCAGCGAAGTGGTGCGTTCGACCGAAGCCATGAGCGTGTTGCAACAGGAAAGCGACAAGATCGGCAGCGTGATGGACGTCATCAAAGCCGTGGCCGAACAAACCAACCTGCTCGCCCTCAACGCCGCGATCGAAGCCGCCCGTGCCGGTGAAGCCGGTCGTGGTTTTGCCGTGGTCGCTGATGAAGTTCGTGGCCTGGCTCAGCGCACGCAGAAATCCACCGAAGAAATCGAAGGCCTGGTCGCCGGTCTGCAGAACGGCACCCAGCAGGTTTCGGCGGTGATGAGCAACAGCCGCGCCCTGACCGACAGCAGCGTGGCGCTGACCCGCAAGGCTGGCGCATCGCTGGAAAACATCACCCGTACGGTGTCGAACATTCAGTCGATGAACCAGCAGATCGCCGCCGCTGCCGAGCAGCAGAGCGCCGTGGCTGAAGAGATCAGCCGCAGCATCATCAACGTGCGCGACGTGTCTGAACAAACCGCAGCGGCGAGTGATGAGACGGCAGCGTCGAGTGTTGAACTGGCGCGTTTGGGTGGTCAGTTGCAGCAGATGGTCAGCCACTTCCGCGTTTGATCTTGATCTCGCGCTGAAGCAAAAAACCAATCGCGGGCAAGCCCGCTCCCACAGGGTTTGGAGTCGTTCACAGATGTTGTGTTCGACTCATGACGTGTGGGAGCGGGCTTGCCCGCGATTGTGTTATGGCCTTTCACCGCTTCACGTCAAACCACACCGTGCATAAAAAACTCGACCGGCACTTTAAAGAACTCAGCGAATCCCTTTATCTGGGCAACGGTCATTTTTCGCTTGTTATTCAATATCTCTGAAACAGCACTCTGAGTTGCGATCTCAGACAAGTCCTTCTGTTTAACGCCTCTTTCCGACAGCAGAAACGCCAGCGCTTCAGATTGGGACGAGTAAGCAATCAACACCGTTTCATTTTCGTACTCATAAACCCGATCAGCCACAAACTCCGCAAACCGTGCCGCAGCATGATCCTCGGTGTTCGCGTGGGAATAAAGCTCATCAATCAGGGCCATTCGCACTTGCAAGTCATCGTCGTTTTTTATCGGGTTCGCTAGAACGTCAAGAACGGGAAAATCATCAACCATAAAGGAGTCCAGCCTGCTGGCTTCAACCTTTTTACGCTTCATGCGATCACCTTTTTCTTATGATTTTGTTAACTATGAAGTGACTCAGCTCTGCCAAGGATTAATCACCTCGACACCACTGAACTGAAAATCCTTCACGTTACGGGTGGCTATGGGAACACCATGCGTTCGGCAGATAGCAGCAATTTGCGCATCAGCCATCGAAGCCGCACGGCCCTTCGACTCGCACTCAGCGACCAGCGTTGCGTATTCGACAGCGGCATGAGCATCGAACGGAAAAATGCGCCCGGCGAAGTCCTCTTCGAACATCGCCATGGCATGAGCCTCAAGTTTCTGTTTGCGCTTACCGGAAGGCAGCCGTGCGATGCCGTGGAGTATTTCTGCCACGGTCACGGCACTCACAGCCAGTTCCAACGCAGGCTGTGCATCAACCCAGGCGAGCACCCGGGTCTCAGGCTCGATTCGCATGAACTCTGATAGAACGTTGGTATCAAGCACTATCATTCAGAGAAATCCACCGCAGTGGCTTTCTCTGAACGCTCCGGCAAATCGAGGTCTATTCCGCCGACAGCACTGAATCTGTTGCGGATTCGGCTGCCGAGACCACCGGCACGGTCAACCGTCGTCAGAGCCCTGCCTAAAATGAGTCGAGCTTCTTCCTCCATGGAATGCCCATTGTGAGCCGCGGTGATGCGTAGCTGTTCCTTGAGCTTTTCATCAAGGTTTCGAATTGTAATGCTGGCCACGACGCCCCCTGCAATCAATGAAATCACTGATTGCAGGCTAGCACATCTTCAACTATCAAAACTCGGCGACTTTACGAACGGTATCCCGCTTAACGAGTCCCACGCTGGCGCAACGCCGACGGCATGAAGTACGCATCCTCCGGCACCGGTTGAGCGAAATCGACTGTCTCCGCTTCTTCGTTATCAAGGTTCTGCACGTAGTAGCGGCGCGCCTGCAAATCGTGGAAAACATCCAGCGCACTCCACGTCGTCGGCAGGTCGTAGAAGTTTTTCAGGTAGGCCATCGACACCCGCCACAACTCCCCTCGCCCATCGTATTGATCAACCAGCGCGGCGCCCCAGCTGTCTTCATCGAGAAACAGTACACGTTTGGAGTAGATGTGCCGTGCGCCCGGTTTCAGGTTGCCTTCGACCACCCAGACCCGGTGCAGCTCGTAGCGGGTGTATTGCGGGTTGAGGTGGCCCGGGGTGAGCAGTTGCGCGTACTTCACGTCGGGGCTGCTGACTTTGTAGTTGTTATAGGGGATGTAGATTTCCTGTTTGCCCTTGAGCTTCCACTCGTAGCGGTCCGGTGAGCCGTTGAACAGGTCGGTGTCATCGGCGGTGCGCAGGCCATCGGAGGATGCGATCGGCGTGTCGTAGGCAAGGTTCGGTGCACGGCGTACGCGGCGTTGGCCGGCATCGTAGATCCAGGCCTGGCGTGCGTCTTTGAGCTGATCGAGGGTTTCGTGCACGAGTGCAGCCCCGCCGGCCAGGCGCGCCGGGCTTTTCACGAAGGCGAGGTAGTAGAACAGGATGTTTTTCAGATCGGCGAACTGGCCGTTCGGGCGGTAGTAGTTGAACAGCGCTTCCTGCTGCGAGGTCACCAGCGCGAAACTGCCGTTGCGCTGGACCGGCGCTTCGGAGGCGCGGCGCACGACGTAGATACCGCGATAGCGAGTGATGTGGTTCCACAACACTTCAACGCCGTCCTTGGGCACCGGGAACGGCACGCCGCCGTAGGCATCGGAGAAGCCGCTGCCGCCTTCGAGCAATTTGGCCGAGGTCGCATTCTTGAGGGTGTTGTCGTACAGCCATTGCGGCGCTGAGCCGGAGCGGCGGGATGGGTAGATCGGCATCTGGAAGGTGTCGGGGTAGCTGTTGAACAGGGCGATCTGGCCGGGGCTGAGGTGGGCTTTGTATTGGTCGAGATTGGCTTTGGTGATGGTGAACAGCGGTTTGTCCGCCGCGTAGGGATCGGTGTGGTGCTGGCCGGGTTTGTAGCCGGCCGGGGCTTGGGTGATGCCGCCGGTCCACGCGGGGATGGTGCCGGCGGCGTTGCCGGCACGCTCGGCGCCCATGGGGGTCAGGGTGGTTTTCAGTTGTTCGGCTTGTTGCGGGGTGATGGCGGCCAGAGCGGTGCCAGCAGCCAGGCCCAATACCAGCCCTAGCGATGCCTTGGTCAATCTTGAAGTGCGAACCATGATCTTCTCCAAAGTACAAAAACCTGTGGGAGCTGGCTTGCCAGCGATTGCGGAGGGTCATCCACCATTGATGTCGAATGTGCTGCCGTCATCGCGGGCAAGCCCGCTCCCACAGGGGAACGGGGTACCGCAAGATTTGCTCTAGGCAATCACAAGAAATACTTCAGGTTGAACCCGACGTTGTCGCGGTCGCGAATGCCGTTGTTCTGCCCGCCGCCGTAGAACTCGGTGTATTGCAGCTCGGCTTCGAGCTTGTTCTGGTAGTTGGCCTTGATCCCCAGCGTGTAGGCCTTGCGGCCCTCGATGGTGTTGCCGGCCTGATAGCTGTTGCCCTCGAAATCGTCCTTGTAAACGATGTAGGGCGAGACGTTGACCCCCGCGTATACGTCGTTCCAGGTGCCGCTGAGCATCGCCGTGTAGCTGTAGGAATTGCGGTTGACCTGATCGTCGCGATCACCGCCGGACACATAGGAATAGTTACCGGTGCCGGCGTAGAAGCGACGGCTGCCGTCATACGCGGTGTATTGCAAACTGCTGCCGCGCAAGTGTTCGGAGGCCAGTTCGAAGATGCCGAACAGCGAGTCGAACGAAGCCGTCGGGCCGAAGTTGTAGATGGTCCCCAGCGAAGTATTGAACGCTTCCACACGCTCGGCGTTATTGATCTGGCTGTCGAGCGTCACCATCTGCCCGCCGACGTTGATCGACCGCCCCGTCACCGCCACAGCCGCACCGTTGGCCAGGTCGCCAATCAAATCGTTGGTGGCCGCAACGCCGATCGGCAGGTTCGGCCGATAAGCAATCTCACCAAACACCGACGCCTCGCCCAACGTGGTGTTGAAGCTGAAGCCGTACATGCGGATGTCTTCGGCGTAGCGGCGATGCGCCTGGATATTGCCCATCACATCCGCCGTCGCCAGACCGTTGGCCAGCGCCCCGGCCTGACTGCCAGCGACGCCCGCCAGCAGATTGGTCAGCGCATCCATGTCGATGCCGTTGTAGCCGCCCAGATCCGCCGCGATGGTCGGTTCCTTGGCGTGGTAATTGACCATGTACAAACCGAACTCGGTGCTGTTGAGCTGTTCGGCGATGTAGCGAAAGGCGAAGCCGAACTGGCCATCGTTGCGCGCGTTGTAGTCCTTGCCGATGCTCGCCACTTTCAGTGTGTTGCCGTAGGCCGGAGTGACGCCGTTGGCGTACAGGCCAGTGGTTTGCAGGGCGGGACTCAGCAACGGGTTGTTGCCCAGCGCGCTGTACAAACCGATGACGTTGCCAAACCCCGGCACCGGCGTGTCGAGCGCCGTGCCGCTGAAGTTGTTGTAACCGGTGTTGCCGCCGTCGGCGAACAGATCGGTTTGCGAGTAGAAGGTGCCGACCGGGTCGATACGGGTTTCCTTCCAGTTGGTCTGGTAGAAACTCTCCAGGGTCAGCGAGTCGGTCAGGCCGATGTTAAAGCTCAGCGCCTCGACCGGCACCAGCACTTCCTTGACCTCGGCGCCGGGCAAGCGGTACTTGGCGGCATCCACCGGGTTGGTGGTGTTGATCCCGCCGCGATAGAAAATCCCCTCGCCCCAGTTGAACACTTGCCGACCGACGCGCGCGGTCACCGGCATCTGCGCAACGTCCCAACTGCCGTGCACGTAGGCGTCGAGCATCTCGATGCGACTGCCGGCGATGTCGTGGGTCTGCCCGGTGAAATGGTCGTCCTGCGGGTAACTCTGGCTCGGCTGCGAAGGACTGTTGTTGTCGAAGTAGTCGTTGCGCTTGTCCATCAGTTGCGTGTCGTAGAACGCGGTGCCACGCACGAACACGCCGTAGTTCTGATAATTGGCCTCAAGCTCGGAGGTGATCTTGTACACCTCGGAAACCAGCCCGGTGTCGAAGTTGCGATTGCCGTCGTTGGTGTTGACGTCATCGTTAGTCTTGTCGCGACCCTGTACCCGCCACAAACGGCCGTAAGACAAGGTCGTGTCGAGGGAGCCGGTGACCTGCTTGTCCATCAGGCTGAACTCCACCGCGTGCGCCGCATCGACTGCGCACAACTGCAGCAGCCCTGCCAGGCCGACACCGGGGAGCGCGGCGCCCGTCAGGCGCAATCGAGTGTTGATCATCTGTTCCTCCTTCCCTGTTTTTTATTGTTGTGGTGTGCGTTGCCGCGCACTACGGCGCCAATCCCGCGCTGACGTAAATCCGGCTGTGCGCGCCGAAATGTCCGAGCAACCTGAACAGCTGCTGGTTAAGTGCCGGGTGGTCGAAGTCGTCTTTTGGCAGCTGATTGCCGCTGCTGAAATCACTGCTAGCGGGCGCCGTTTCCAGCCACTGGCCGATGGCTTCGTCGAAGACTGCGGAGTCGTTGACGGCTTCGGCGCTGACCACTTCGCGCAGGTAGTCGACCGAGTACGGTGGGTAGGTTTTGTCCCGGGTCAAATCGGCATAAGCCGCGAGCATGGGATGCGGCTGACCGACGCGCAGCACGCGGCGCAGCCAAGTCGACTGATATTTCTCCACTTCCATATGCCGGGTGGCGACGCGCTCGATGGAGGCTTGTTTGTCGGCAGCGAATCCGGCCAACGCCTTGCCTTCCAGCAGCAAAAGACTGGCGAGATCGACACCGGGCAATGCCTTGGCGTGATACGGCTGGGTCAGATCCTGTATGTGATGAAGGCCCCAGCCGAGAAAGCGATAACCCCAATACGGATGGCCGCTGGCAAACGCCAATCGCGCCAGGCCCATGTACTGATACGCGCGCCAGTCCGGCCAACTGCGCTCGAGGAAACCGGCAGCGGCATACACCACCGCGCTTTCATGGAAGAAGCCCATGTGGAACGGCGCTTGCGAGCTGTACTGGAAACGCGCATCACCGAAGGGTTGCGGGCCGAAGCCGTACAGTGCGCCGACCTCGCCAGGGTTGTCGCTGAACAGATTGATGTCGTGGCCGTAATCCGGCTCATCAGCGGCGCTGGCGAGCACGGCCAGCGGGGCGACATTTTCGTGCTCTGCGACAACGATGAAGCGTTGGCGATTCCACGGTGACAGGGTCTGCTCGACCATGACCTGATTGGCCTGCAAATGCTCGCGCTCGGGCAGGTCTTTGCCGGGCAGCGGCTGAATGACCATTGCCAAGTGAATCTCGGGATTGATGCGCAACGCGGTGAGGAAATCGTGGCGCAGATTGTCACTCGGCACCGCCGGCAATTTCAGGTTATCGGGGCGTGGCGGGTACTGAGCGAAGTGCGCGCGGGCGAAGGTTTCCTGTTGCTCCAGCAGCGCCAGCACGGCCGGGTATTGCTCGCTGAGAAAACGCTCCAGTGGCTCGACTTCGACCGCTGGCGCATCGCGCAACGCCGGCAGATCCTGCAACGCCAGATAGCTGCCCACCGTATGGTTCGACCAGCCCCAGGCGCTCGGGGCCGTTGCACAAAGCAGCAACAGGAGGAAGGTCAGCTTCATTGCTTGTCGTTCTTATTGGCGGTGCCGAGGGGGATGAGCCTAACAACCGACCCCGCCGCTGACACTGTCCGATCTCACCAGAAAAGTTCTCCGATGGCGCCACATCGAATCGCAATACGGTCCCTGTAGGAGCTGCCGAAGGCTGCGATCTTTTGACTTTGATTAAAAAACAAGATCAAAAGATCGCAGCCTTCGGCAGCTCCTACAGGGGATTTGTGGTGGTCTGCTAGGCGGGGTAACCGGTGATTTTGCGGATGCTCTGATACAGCGGTTTGAGCTGGCGGTACATGCGCAGGTACACGTCTTTGTACAGTTGCTCATAGATTTTCTGCGCCTCGGGCTGCGGTGTGAAAACCGCGCCGACCCGGGTCATCGCCGCGATGGCCGTGGGGAAATCCGCATGCAGTCCCAACCCCACCGCACAGCAAATCGCCGCGCCCAGACCGGACGCTTCGTACACATGCGGACGCTCCGCCGGCAGGCCGAAAATATTCGCCGTGAGCTGCATCGCCGCATCACTCTGCGAGCCGCCACCGGCCACGCGCAAACGCTTGACCGAGACCTTCGAACGCCGCTCGATGTTTTCCATTCCCTGGCGCAACGCGTACGCCAGCCCTTCCAGAATCGCCCGGTAAATATGCGCACGGGTGTGCACATCACCGAAGCCGATCATCGCGCCTTTCGCCTCGACACCCGGCTCGCGAATCCCCGGCGACCAATACGGTTGCAGCATCAGGCCCATCGACCCCGGCGGCACCGCATTGACCAAGGCATCGAACAGTTGCTCCGGTTCGATGCCCTGCTCTTTCGCTTGCTGCATCTCGCGCAACCCGAACTCGTTCTTGAACCAGCTGACCATCCAGTAACCGCGATAAATCATCACCTCGCAGTTGTACTGATCCGGCACCGCCGATGGATACGGCGGAATCAACGGGACGATTTCCAGATAGCGCGAGCGGGTGCTGGTGATCGTCGCCGTGGTGCCGTAGGACAGGCACACCGTGCTCGCATCGATCACGCCGGAACCGACCACTTCGCAGGCCTTGTCGGCGCCGGCCGCAATCAGCGGCAAGCCTTCGGGAATACCGGTATGGCGAGCGGCCTCGGCGGTGATGTAGCCGAGGGTTTCACCGGGTTTGTGCAAGCCCGGCAATTGCTCGGGGCGCACCGCCAGCGCCTGCCATTTCCAGTCACTCGGCGCAGCCCATTTCAGGCGTTTGAAGTCGAACGGCAGATAGCCGACGCAGCAACCCACAGAGTCGACAAAACGCCCGCACAGGCGATGGGTGAGAAAACCGGACAGCAGCAAAAACTTGTCTGTTGCCGCCCAGACTTCCGGCTGATGCTGAGCGATCCAGTTCGCCTCGGCCTGAGCGCGAAAATAATCCACGGTAGCCTGGGCGCCGACCAGTTTGAACAGCCAGCCCCACGGTCCTTTGATCCCGCCTTGGACTTCGCTCTGCCGTTGATCGAGCCACAGAATCGCCGGGCGCAATGGCTTGCCCTCAGCATCGACGTTGATCACCGTGCCGCGCTGAGTCGTCAGGGAAACGCCGGCAATCTGCGCGCGATCAATCCCCGTCTGCTGCCAGACCTGCTGGCACGCCTCGCCGAGTTTTGCCCAGTAATACTCCGGATCCTGCTCGGCCCAGCCCGGTTGCGCCGAGTAATACGCCTGCAACTCGACCTTGCCTTTGCCAAGCAGATTGCCCTGCAAATCGAAGAGCAGCGCGCGCACGCTCTGGGTGCCGTTGTCGATGGCCAGCAGGTAACGCTTGTTCGGGTGGTTATCCATGGAGCTCTCTTCAAGGGGCATCAAGGCGTGGCATCCGGTAAACCGTGATGGCGTTGCCACAACGCCTGATAACGCTGCACTTCCTGCTGCCAGTGGTCGTCGCTCCAGCCCAGTCGAGGCTGGCAGAGTTGGCGGATGGCGGTGAAATATTCTTCGCCACCGCGCGGCAACAGCAGGCCCAGACGCGTGCGGCGCAGCAGTAAATCATCCAGGTGCAAAACCATTTCACTCTCGCAGGCGAACGCCAATTCCGCCCATAACGTGTCCGTAGCGCCGACAGTTTCGTGGCCGACATCTTTGATCAGTTGCGCCAGCCTCGGCAGATTTCGGCCATGCCGTCCGGCCAGACGTCGCCACTGATGGCTGTTGAGTGTCGGGATCGGCAACGCAGGTACAGCGGCAAACACTGGCGCGGCGTCATCGACAAAGGTGCGACCCAACATGCTCGCGCAGGCCTTGAGCACTTCGATGGCTTGCGGGCGAAACGTGGTCAGTTTGCCGCCGGCCAGTGTCACGCAACCGGGCTCCTGCCACAGCACATGCTCGCGGGTTTCGTTCGACGGTTTGTCTTGAGTCGCACCTGCGCTGCCCACCACCGGACGCACGCCGGACCAGGTCGACAGCACATCCGCCGCGCTCACTTCGGCGCCGGGAAACTGTTGCGTACAGGCGGCCAGCAGATAGTCGAGCTCTTCGCCGCTGATGCTCGCGCTCTGATCCAGATCGTCGCGATGATCGAGGTCCGTAGTGCCGACCACCGTCGCACCCTCCCACGGAAAAACAAACACCGGACGCCGATCGCGCTGATGCAGAAAGGTGAATGCCTGCGCCACCGGCAATCGCCAACCCGGCAGCAACAAATGACTGCCGCGCAACGGTCGCAATTGCCGCGGTGCCTCTGGCGGGCGCAAACGTTCAGCCCAGGCGCCGGTGGCGACAGCAAGCACGCCGCAGCGCAATTGCAATGACGAACCGGCCTCGCAATCCTCGACCTGAACGCCACACACTCGGCCGTTTTCTCGCAGCAAATGTTCGACGCGCACACCATTGACCACGACAGCGCCATCAGCCCGCGCTTCGCTCAACACACGCATCACCAGCCGCGCATCATCGGTCAGCGCATCGACAAAACAGGTGCCACCGAGCAAGTCGTTTTCCTTCACCCCCGGCGCCAGATATCGAAGCTGTTGCGCATCATGAAAGCGATGGCTACGGCGGCCGGCCAAGGCGTCGTAAACGCTCAGCAAACCACCCAACACTCGTGGCCCGGGAAAGCCACCGCGATAGTGCGGCATCAGGAAACTCATCGGTTCGACCAGCCCCGGCGCTTCGTCGAGCAAGCGCTGACGCTCGCGCACCGAATCGCGGGTCAGACGCCACTGACCTTTGGCGATGTAGCGCAAACCGCCATGGACCATTTTCGACGATCGACTGGAGGTGCCCCAGGCAAAATCGCGCTGTTCCAGCAGCAGACAGCGCCAGCCTCGGCGCGCGGCTTCACGCAGGATGCCGGCGCCGCTGATGCCGCCGCCGATGACGATCAGATCCCAGGTTTCCTCGGCCAGCGTCGGCAGAATTTGCCGGCGCCACGCGGCGTTCCAGTGCTGACTCATGGCCGTCACTCCGGCAGCAGCGTGCCGGGGTTGAGGCGCCCGGCCGGATCGAAATGCTTGCTCAGCGCCTGCAAGGTGTCCATCGCCAGTGCGCCCTTCTCACGCAACAGGTACGGCGCGTGATCCTTGCCGACGCCGTGCTGGTGACTGATGGTGCCGTGGTTGTCGACGATGGTCTGGCTGGCCGCGTGTTTGAGCGCTTGCCAGCGCGCCAGCGTCGCGGGGTAATCCGCTGCTGGGCGAAACACGTAGGTGGTGTAGATGCTCGAGCCTTCGCCGTAGACGTGGGACAGGTGGGTGAACACATGCACGCGCTCGCCCTCGGCGGCCAAGGCTTCGCGCAGGCTGTTTTCAACGAGGTTGAGCAGGTGGTCGACATTGCTCCAGTCGGTGGCGGTTTCGAGGGTGTCGACCACGTAACCGGCGTTCCACAGGTTCTCGCGCAAGTAGGGGAAACGGAAGCGGTTCTGCGCCCACTTCTTGCCGAGCAAGGTGCCGGTGAATACGCCGCCAAAGGCCTTCAGATGCTGCCGCGCCTGCGTCAGCGACAATGCATTTTGTCGGCGATTGCCGGTGACGCCGAAGGTCAGCAGGCATTTGCCCTCTGCCGCTCCCCTTAGCTTCAAATACTTTTCCAGCCAGGCGATTTGTTGCGGATGACCGGCCAGCGCCAGCTGCGTTTCGGTTTCCACCGCGTTGGACAGGCGCAGCATCGACAGCGGCACGCGTGCCTGAGCCAATTGGCGGATCGCCCTTAGCGCTTGCGGCCAATCGGGAAGAAACACACCGTAGAAACGCTCATCGGCAGGCAACGCACTGATCCGCACCTTGACCTCGGAAATGATCCCGAAACGGCCCTCGCAACCGAGCACCACTTCGCGCAGATCCGGCCCGGCAGCCGAGGCCGGGAAGGTTGGAATCTGCAGCGGCCCGGCGAAGGTTTCCAGGGTTCCGCCCGCAAACAGTTGCTCGATGCGGCCATAGCGCAGCGACTGCTGACCGCTCGAACGGCTGGCCACCCAACCGCCCAGCGTCGACAACTCCCACGACTGCGGGAAATGCCCCAGCGTGTAGCCTTTCGCACGCAACTGGCTCTCGACCTGCGGCCCGCTCGCGCCGGGGCCGAACGTCGCCAGCAGGCTCTGTTCATCGAGGTCGATCAGGCGATTCATCCGCGCCAGTGAAACCGTCACCACTGGCCGCGCAGAATTTGCTGGATTGATGTGCCCGGCCACCGACGTGCCGCCGCCATAGGGGATCAGGCACAGGTCTTGTTCGTGAGCGAGCGCCAGCAACTGGCGGATGTGTTCGGCGGTCTCGGGAAACGCCACCGCATCGGGATAATTGCCCAGCGCACCTTCGCGCAACGCCAGCCAGTCCGGCAGGCTCTGCCCTCGCGCATGCAGCAAGCGGTCATGGGCATCGACGCTGTACAAGGTGTGCGCCGGCAATCGCGAGGCCGGCACGCGGACCAATGCGGATTCCAGCGTGGCATCGGGCAGCGCGCGCCCCTCGCCCAGTCTTTCATGAAGAAACTCCGCGCCCTGGGCCGGCAGTTCGACCACCGTGCTTGCATCTCCCCAGCCATTCCAGCGTCGCATGCGTGTGTCCTTCTAACCGTCAGATCAGTGATATTTCAGGCCTCCATACTAGCCAGCGGCCGCCAGGTGTCACGGTCGCATCCGGCCAGTTCATGTAGCCAATTGAGTCAAACGTCGCGCAAGCGTCAGCCATTTACTTTAGTCGGGGTTTCAAATTACCTTTCAGGCCTTCATCCGCCCATGCGGCCGTCGATCAAAGGAAGGGATCATGCAATCGCTCGGCTTCACCTCGGTTCCGCCCCTGCTCAAGTACCTGCGCCATGCCGAACAACTGGGCATGGCCATCGAGCCTGCGTTGGCGGCGGCGGGTTTGCAGGCGCAGCAGTTGAGCGACAACACCCTGCGTTTGCCCGGTGAGGCGCATGAACGCTTACTGGATTATTTTTGCGAACACTCGGGTGATCCGCTGTTCGGCCTCAACGCGGCGAATTTCGTCCTGCCCAATTCGTGGAGTGTGCTCGGTTACATCACCATGAACTGCGCGACCCTCGGTGATGCGATGAGCCGAATCATGCCGTTCGAAAAACTGGTTGGCGACATGGGCGTCAGCCGCGCCGAGGTGCAGGACGGCCACGTGAATCTGATCTGGACCTGCCGCTATCAGCGCCCACGGATTCGTCGGCACTTGGTGGAAAATGTCCTCGGTTCGTGGCTGCAATACGCGCGCTGGATCGCCGACACGCAGATGTCGCCGGCCGGGGTCTGGCTGGAACATTCATGCCCGGCGGAGGCGACGCCGGCGCAGTACGAAGCGTTTTTCGATTGCCCGGTGTTGTTCGATCAGCCGTATTCGGCGCTGGTCGTGCCGTTGGGGTATTTGCAGTTGCCGTTGCGTCAGGCCGATGCGCAGTTGCTGCGGACGCTGGAAGAACATGCGCTGGGCTTGATGGCGACACTGGAGGATGCGTCGCTGGAACAGCAGGTGAAGAACATTCTGCGGCAGTTGCTCAAGGAGGGGTTGCCGCGCAAGGAACAGGTCGCCGAACAGCTCGCTGTTTCCGTGCGGACGTTGCAGCGACAGTTGCATCAGGCGGGGACGTCGTATCAGCAGATTCTCGATGATTTGCGTCAGGAGCTGGCTGAACATTATCTGCTCAACAGCACGCTGCCGATTCAGGACATTGCGCAGTACCTGGGGTTTACCGAACCGCGCTCGTTTCACCGCACGTTCAAGAGTCGACGCGGGATGCCGCCGGGGGAGTTTCGGCAGATGCATCGGGGGTGATTGTTCCGGCCTCATCGCTGGCAAGCCAGCTCCCACAGTGTCCGAGTCGTCCACTAAATCGATTGCTTGCACATAAACCTGTGGGAGCTGGCTTGCCAGCGATGGCGTCAGTGGCAGCCAACAATTCCCACAGGCAAATCTTCGATACTTGAGCGTAATAAACATCCCGCACCACAGGTGTTTAAAGACACTCAGCGTTACGCGAAACAACCCACAAATCCTTGCGCCACTGCCTACGCCTGCGCCAGAATCCGCCGGCTTGTGCGCCCTGAGCATGCTGCGTAACTTGATTGCGTCACTGATTCCCAGTGATCGAGCTTAGCGGCTCGGCTACATTCGCTCCCCGCTGCACGAATATCATCCAGTCAGGTATTTGCCTGCGCTTAATGGTGGCTGTGCGCATGGCACCTTCGGGTGCGCCGGGGTGGGATGCGACCGGTCCGCTAACTTGCGCACAGCTGCCTCCCTTTTGCTTAGCGGCGAAATGGATGCGGCTTTAAAAGGTACGCTCCCATGTTCAAAGTAACGCCAAATCCGCCGGTCACCGACCCGGCCTCCCCCTACGAATCCGCCGATTCGAAGAAATTCCACGAAGCCGCCGAACGCGCCCTCGAGCACTACCTCGGTCCGACGAACGCCGACCTCATGGCCACGCCCTACTCCCCAAACACGCTATACATGGCCAATCCCCAAGCCGACACCGAATCCCTGTTAGCCGACGCCAGCGAAACTCTTGGCTCAGCGACCGTCATGCTCAACAACCATGCCGCGCAGGTTGAAGGCACTCACCGCAAAACACTGCAGGGTATTGCGCAAGTGGTGATGGTGGCGGAAATGGCCGTCAATCGTGTGTTGGACAGGTTAGTGCCGACCGAGTAACGAAAAAGCCCGCGACGCTAACTGTGATGGTTAGGTGGCGGGCTTCTTTTTGCGGTGTGCCATTTACCCTCACCCCAGCCCTCTCCCGGAGGGAGAGGGGGCCGACCGAGGTGTCTGGCGCTAGACATCGACCTGAATGACCGAGTCGATTATGGATTCGACCGAGCAGGTTCAGGTCGGTGTATCTCTCAAGCATCCCCGGATCGGTCCCCTCTCCCTCTGGGAGAGGGCTAGGGTGAGGGGCTTTTCGCTTCAGAGGCAGATCGCGTTGGTAAACACCAACCGATTGCCAAACGGATCGACGATGGTCATGTCCTGACTCCCCCAAGGCATCGCCTGAATACCCGGGTGCGAAAACTTGTAATTCTTGGCCACCAACTGCTGCTGAAACGCCTCCAGTTCATCAGTCTCGATACGCAGCGCCGAGCCCGGGCACGCATCGCCGTGATGCTCGGACAAATGCAACACACACTCGCCCCGCGACACCTGCAGATACAACGGAAAATTCGCTTCGAAGCGATGCTGCCAGTCGATCTTGAAACCCAGAAAATCGACGTAAAACTCGACAGCTTTGGCTTCATCGAAGATCCGCAGGATCGGGGTGGTTTTGCCGAAGCTCATGGGGTGCTCCCTGACTGATTGGCCCCACAGTGTAGACGGGGTGGATGTCAGCAATTCGGCTTGGGCTGGCGTTTCTTTAATCGCACAGTGCCACTATGGGACATAGATCAAAAGATCGCAGCCTTCGGCAGCTCCTACAATGCAACACATACCTCTGTAGGAGCTGCCGAAGGCTGCGATCTTTTGGCGCCATCGGATATCAATGAAAACCTTCGCGCAAATCACCTTCGCGTGCCAGAAACCGCCCTTCCCTACGCCCATTCGCCTGTCCGTCGCGATAGCTCAATACACCGTTGATCCAAACACCGTCGATGCCCCGTGCGGCCCGTTGCGGATCATTGAAATCCGCCACATCACGCACAGTCGCCGGATCGAACAACACCAGATCCGCCCAATAACCTTCACGAATCTCACCGCGATCCTTCAAAGCAAACCGCGCCGCCGACAGACCGGTCATCTTGTGCACGGCGGTGTGCAGCGGAAACAGCCCGACGTCACGACTGAAATATCCCAACACCCGTGGGAAAGCGCCCCACAGACGTGGATGCGGGAACGGGTCTTCCGGCAATCCGTCAGAGCCGACCATCGATAACGGATGGGCGAGGATTCTTCGTACATCCGCCTCGTCCATGCCGTAATACACCGCGCCCGCCGGTTGCAGGCGTTTGGCGGCATCAAGTAGCGGCAGATCCCATTCGGCGGCGATGTCAATCAGGTCGCGGCCGCTGACTTCCGGGTGCGGCGTCGACCAGGTGATGGTGATGCGGTGGGCATCGGTGACTTGTTTGAGATCCAGCGTCGAAGAGCTCGCCGCATACGGGTAGCAATCGCACCCCACGTGCAGGCTTTTCGCTGCCTCCTCCAATGAGGCGAGCAACTGCGGACTGCGCCCCCAGTTGCCGACGCCGGCACATTTGAGGTGGGAAATGATCACCGGCGACCGCGAGTGACGGCCGATGCTGAACGCTTCTTCCATCGCCTCCAGCACCGGCTCGAATTCACTGCGCAGGTGCGTTGTGTACACCGCACCGAACGCGGTCAGTTCTTCGGTTAGTTGCTTCACTTCATCGGTGGAGGCGTTGAAGGCACTCGCATACGCCAGGCCTGTGGATAAACCCAAGGCGCCGTGCTCCAGACTTTCGCGCAGTTGTTCACGCATCGCGGCGATTTCGTCCGGCGTCGCGGTGCGAAGCAAGTCATCGAGGTGATTGCTGCGCAGCGCCGTGTGGCCAACCAGTGCGGCAACGTTCAACGTGGTATTCGCCGCTTCCACCGCCGCGCGGTAATCGCTGAAGCGTGGGTAAACGAATGCCGCTGCCGTGCCGAGCAGGTTCATCGGATCCGGCGGATTGCCTTTCAGACTCACTGGCGACGCACTGATCCCGCAGTTGCCGACGATCACCGTGGTCACGCCCTGGCTGAGCTTGGGCAGCATCTCCGGTTGGCGAATGACCACGGTGTCGTCGTGGGTGTGCACATCGATAAAACCCGGCGCCAGCACGCGCCCGGCCGCGTCGATTTCTTCGGTTGCCGTGGCGTCGTGCAAGTCACCGATACGCTCGATGCGGCCCTCGCGAATCGCCACGTCGGCGTGGTAACCGGGCACGTTGCTGCCGTCGATGATCAGGGCGTTGCGAATCAGCGTGTCGTACAGCATGTCAGTCTCCCAGCGGCAGGTGATCGTTGCCGCCACGGTATTCGTCGAGGGCGAGCTTGATCCGCCGCAGACGTTCTTGATTGTCTTCAGGACTGGCCAGCGCCAGCTCGGTGGCGAGCACGTCGATGGCGAGCAGCATGCCGTAGCGCGCCGCCGTCGGTTTGTAGATGAACGAGGTTTCTGCGCCTTGCAGCGGCAGGACGATGTCGGCCAGTTCGGCCAGCGGCGAGTCGGCGCGGGTGATCGCCAGAATGCGCGCGCCGTAGTTGCGCGCCAGTTCGACAGTCTCCAGCAACTCCGGGGTGATGCCGGTCAGCGAACAGACGATGAGCACTTGCTCGGCATTCAGGCTGGCGGCGGTGACGCGCATCATCACCGCGTCATGACACACGGCGATCGGGTAGCCGAGGCGCACCAGGCGTACCTGCAACTCGTCGCTGCACAGGGTCGAGCAACCGCCCATGCCGAAGGCGTGAATCATCCGCGCCTGACCGAGCATTTTCACCGCATCGGCAAAGCGCGATTCGTCGAATCCGGCCAGATGCTGGCGCAGCGTGGTTTCGATATCGCCGACGATCTGCCCGTAGAACGCCGACTGTTCAGGCGTGCCCGCCGGATCGAGAAAACGGCTGCCGACGCCGCTCGCCTGAGCCAGCTGCAGGCGCAGATCACGCAGGTCGCGGCAGCCCACCGTGCGGGCGAAACGCGACAACGTGGCGGTGCTGACCTCGGCGCGTTGCGCGAGATCTTCGAGGCTGGCGCTGGCGGCAAAACCGACGTCATCGAGCATCAGCCGGGCGATGCGACCTTCGCCGGCGCTGAAGGAATCCTGGCGGGCACGGATCTGGTAGAGGATGTCCATGGGCGGCGGGCTCCGGTTACAGCAGGTAAGAAAGGCCGACGGTCAGGCCGAACGCGACCAGCGAGATCAGCGTCTCGAGCACGGTCCAGGTCTTGAACGTCTGCGCGACGGTCATGTTGAAGTATTCCTTGATCAACCAGAAGCCGCCGTCGTTGACGTGGGAAAAGATAACCGAGCCGGCGCCGGTCGCCAGCACTAGCAACTCAGGATGTGGATAACCCAGACCAATGGCCACCGGCGCGACCACGCCGGACGCTGTGGTCATGGCCACGGTGGCGGAACCGGTGGCGACGCGCATCAACGCCGCGAACAACCAGCCCATGAGCAGCGGCGACAGGTGAAATTCGTGGGCGAGGCCAACAATCTGATCGGTGACGCCAGCGTCCACCAGAATGCGGTTCAAGCCACCGCCAGCGCCCACCAGCAGGGTGATACTGGCGGTCGGCGCCAGGCATTCGTTGGTGAATTTCAGAATCGATTCACGGTTGAAACCCTGGGCGATACCCAGCGTCCAGAAGCTCAGCAAGGTCGCCAGCAGCAAGGCGATCACCGAGTTGCCGATGAACAACAGGAACTGGTTGAAGCTGCTGCCCGGCGTGGAAATCAGATTGGCCCAGCCGCCGATCAACATCAGCACCACCGGCAACAGAATCGTCGCCATGGTGATGCCGAAACCCGGCAGTTTGTCGCGCGGCTCGCGGTCGAGGAATTGCTTTTCCAGCGGGTTATCCGCCGGCAATTGAATGCGCGGCACGATGAATTTGGCGTACAGCGGCCCGGCAATGATCGCGGTGGGAATGCCGATGGCGATCGCATACAGCAAGGTCTGCCCGACCGACGCCTGATAGGCCTGCACTGCCAGCATCGCCGCCGGGTGCGGCGGCACCAATGCATGCACCACCGACAGGCCGGCGACCATCGGCAAACCGACCATCAGAATCGACACGCCGACGCGGCGCGCCACGGTAAAGGCAATCGGCACCAGCAAGACAAAACCGACTTCGAAGAACAACGGCAGGCCGACCAGAAAGGCGATGCAGACCATCGCCCAGTGCGCGTTCTTCTCGCCGAATTTATCGATCAACGTGCGCGCCATCTGCTCGGCGCCACCGGACTCGGCCATCATTTTGCCGAGCATCGTCCCCAGCGCGACCACCAGCGCAATATGCCCCAGCGTCTTGCCCACCCCGGCCTCATACGCCCCCACTACCCCCGACGGCGGCATCCCCGCGACCAGTGCGAGGCCGATGGAAATCAGGGTGATGACAATGAACGGGTTGAGCCGGTAACGGGCGATCAACACGATCAGCGCAATGATGGCGACGGCGGCATAGACCAGCAGCCAATAGCCGAAGGAAGGCGTCATGCGGTACTCCTCGAAAGGGTCACGTTCGAATGGGTTGTGAAACTCATAAATCATTTCGAGATCGAGATTTCAAACCGTATGAAAGTAATTTTCGTGGAGAGGCAAGGCGTGTCGCTGATGGGTATGTCTTGTCGTGATTAATGAAAATCGTAGGCCGGGATTTACATGGCTTTTCGGTGAACGAGAAACCAATGTGGGAGCGAGCCTGCTCGCGAAGACGGCTTCACATTCAGCATCTTTGCCGACTGATCCAGCGCTTTCGCGAGCAGGCTCGCTCCCACAGTTTTGATCGCATTCTTCCAGACAGGATGCGCAAAACCTGTGGGACGTAGCGTACGGATCACACCATTTCGTTACGAATCCATTCAACCACCGACGTGCGCTTCGGTGCCCAGCCCAGCCGTTCGCGGGCGTGTTTGCCGCGTACGCGGCTGTTGGAGCCGAGGCCGTAATTGGCCATTTCGTAGCCCCATTCGGCTTCGGCGTCTTTAAGTGGCCAGTCTTGTGGTTGACCCAGGTTCAGGGCTTCGGCCATGGCGGTGGTCATGTCGATGAACGAGGCTTCGCCGCTTTCGACGAAGTAGAAAGTACCCGGTACGTTCTTGGTCAGGGCCAGCAGATACAGGGCAACGACGTCTTCGATGTGCACGTTGGACCAGATGTTCTGGCCAGTGCCGACGTGGCGCACGACGCCGCTTTTACGGGCCTGCTTGAGCAGACGCGGCAATTGCACGCTGTCGCGGATGACGCCCAGGCTGTGGCCGTAAATCAGCGTGTTGCAGATGACGGCGGAGTTCACCCCGTCCTGCGCCGCCGCGAGGATCAGGTTGTCGATGGCCACGCGCGCGGCTTTGTCGACGGTCGGTTCCGGCAGGTTGTCTTCGTAGTAGATGATATCGCTGGACTTGCCGCCCGATGCATCGCCGACGATGCTCGAACCGCTGGTGTGCAGGAACACTTTGTTGGAACCGCGCAAAGCCTCGAGCAATGCTTCGACGGCGCCGCGATGGTCGCTGCTGGCGGCGTTGATCACCGCGTCCGCAGCACGGGCCTGTTCGGCGAGCAGTGCGTTGTCGTCGAGGGTGCCGATGACCGGGGTCATGCCCAGTGCCTTGAGCTCAGCCGCTTGTTCAGGGTTGCGCACCAGACCGGTGACTTGATGCCCGGCCTTGACCAGGCCGCTCGCGATCGAGCCGCCGATAAAACCGGCAGCGCCGGTGACGAATACGTTCATGGAGAAACTCCCTGCGTGAATAAGTGATGGGACGAGTATCGGCCTGTGGATCCGAGGGAAAAACCCGCCCTCAGCCAAATCACTGTTGCGCAGAGGTCACGAATCAACCCTTGAAATCGGCGCTGGCGTAAGCGGCGAGTTTGCTCTGGATAAAGTCGAGGAAGCACTGAATGCGCAACGCCAGTTGCGAGTTCCGGTAGTACACGGCGTTGATCGGCTGGCGATAACCGCTGTTGAATTCACCGAGCAGGACTTTCAGGCGCCCGGCCCGAATGTCATCGATGGTCATGAAATGCGACAGGCAAGCGATGCCCTGCCCTTCCAGCACCAGATGCCGCACGGTCTCGCCGCTGGAGGCGCTGATGGCCGGGGTGATTGGCCAGCGATCGCCGTGCACATAGCGCAGCGGCCATTGGTTGAGGCCTTCGTTCTGGGTGAAGCCGAGCAAGGCGTGTTCGCTCAAGTCCGCGACTTGCTGCGGCGCGCCGTGCTTTTCCAGATACGCGGGGCTGGCGACGATCAGCAGCGGACTGCAACCGAGCGAACGCGCGTGCAACGTCGAGTCGGCGAGGGTGCCGATGCGGATGGCGACGTCGGTGCTTTGTTCCAGCAGGTCAATGATCAGGTCATTGCTGTTGAGTTCAAGCTGGATGTCCGGATAGAGCCGGCGGAATTCGTCGATGTACGGGACCACCGCGTGAAGCATGAACGGTGACGCGGCGTTGATCCGCAAGCGTCCGGACGGGGTTTGCTGGCGCGAGGACAGGCGTTCTTCGAGTTGATCCATCTGATCGAGAATCAGCTTGGCGTGTTCGAAGAAATACTTGCCCTCTTCGGTCAGATCCATGCGCCGCGTGGTGCGGTTGATCAGCGTGGTATCGAGCTTGGCTTCCAGCTTCGACAACGTGCGACTGACCGCCGACGGCGTTTGCCCGACCTGTTCGGCGGCGGCGGAAATCGAACCGCATTCGATCACGCAGACGAAAATCTGCAACTCATCGGATCTGGCTTTCACGGGTGTCCTCTTTGAGATCGCCAAGATCGCAGATGACTGCAACTCTTTGTAGGAGCTGCCGAAGGCTGCGATCTTTTGCTGTTACCACCGATAGTAGCTTGAAACACTCAAGCCTTGAGGCCAAACACCTCAGTCAAATGCTGCTCGTAGCGCGCCAAATCAGCCTCGATATTCGGCCGCTTCATCACGTCGACACAGAGGAACGTCGGCAACGCGGTCATGCCCAGAAACTCATTGGCCTTGTGAAACGGAAAGTACACCGCGTCGACACCTTTGGCCTCAAAGAAATCAGTCGGATCATCGAAGGCTTGCTGCGGTGCGTTCCAGGTCAGCGACAGCATGTATTGCTTGCCCTGAATCAGACCGCCGCTGCCGTACTTCTGCGACGCATCGGAACGGGTGCGGCCGTCGCTGGCGTAGAGGCTGCCGTGACCTTCGGTGAAGACTTCGTCGAGGTACTTTTTCACCGTCCATGGCGCGCCCATCCACCAGCCTGGCATCTGGTAAATGATCACGTCGGCCCAGAGGAATTTGGCGACTTCTTCAGCAACGTCGTAGCCCTCGTCGATGAACGTGGTCTTGACGTCGACACCGCCGCGATCGAGCACGCTCAGTGCGGCTTCGTGCAGGGTGGTGTTGTAGCGACCGTCGGAGTGAGCGAATTTCTTGCCACCATTGAGCAACAGCACTTTTTTCATGAGAAAGCCTCGGCGCAGCCATTGGGCTGGATGGAGAAGGGAAACTGGAATGGCGGCAGATTAACGATCCGCCTCGCGCGGAATAAGGCCTGATTGCGCAAAATACATTTGATAAAAAAGCACGAATCCATCACCGATTGTTGCAATAACATCGGCGGCATTCTGAATGTGAGGAGTCGTTGTGATGAGTGAACGCTTGGGTTTTATCCTGCACGCCAAGACCCGCCCGGATATGGCCGAGGCTTTCGAAGCGCTGTTTCGTGCCTACGTTGAGCCGAGCCGCGCGGAGCCGGGTTGCATCGAGTACCACATGCTGCGCGACAAAGAAGATCCGACGCTGTTCATCTTCTACGAGATCTGGGCCTCCCAGGCGCATCTGGATGTGCATTCGAATCTGCCGCATATGAAGGCATTCTTTGAACGGCGCATGGATTATCTGGAGCGCGATTTTGATTTCCGCCAGATCGACATGCTCAGCGAAGCCTCGGCTAACCGCTGATCAACAAATGAGCGCCGAGCGCGCCCACGCCGACAAAGAACACCCGCTTGAACAGCACGGCGCTGATCCGTTCGCGCAGCCATTGGCCAAGCAACATGCCGAGAATGGCCGGAATCAGCGCCAGCAGCGAAGCACTCAGTTCGCCGCCACCGAGGGCGCCACGCCAGAGCAATCCTGCGGCCAACGCCAGCGTCGAAACGGTGAATGACAGGCCCAGCGCCTGCACCAGTTGATCGCGATTCAAGCCCAGTGCTTGCAGGTACGGCACCGCCGGAATCACGAAGACGCCGGTAGCCGAGGTGATTACGCCGGTGATCAAACCGCACACTGGGCCGAGCCAGGTTTCATGGCGCGGGTTAATGCGCAGCGTTGGTAAAAACAGTCCGCTCAACGCATAGAGCACCAACGCCGCGCCCAACCCGCGCACCACCCAATGCCCGCCCGCCATGCCGATCGATAACGTACCGATTGCAGTGCCGATGAAGATCATCAGCAGCATTGGCCAGAGGCGTTTGATCAGTACTTTCAAATGCCCGCCGAATGCCAGTTGCCAGACATTGGTCAGGGTTGCCGGGATGATCAGCAATGCAGCTGCCTGCGACGGCGCCATAGCCAGACCGAGCAAGCCCATGGCGACGGTGGGCAGGCCGAGGCCGATCACGCCTTTGATCAGGCCGGCAAGGATGAAGGTCGCGATGACCAGCAAAGACAGGGCCAGACCGAGGTGTTGGTAGAAATCCGTGAGTGCGTTCATGGCGCTACTGTGCGCCAGTCGGGGTTGGCGGAAAATCTGCCATATACTGAGGCTGCCTCTGCCCATACAAGAGGCTGATATTTTCTTTGAAGCCTCTGGCCCCATCGCTGGCAAGCCAGCTCCCACAGTATTTTTGTTGTTCAAACATTTTCAGATCAACACTGAAACCTGTGGGAGCTGGCTTGCCAGCGATGAGGCCCGCCCAGACACCACAAAAAAACCAGAGGCTGCCAACCATGCACTTCGACCTCACCGACCTGCGCCTCTACCTGCACATCCTCGACACCGGCAACATCACCGCCGGCGCCGCCCGCAGCCATTTATCCCTGGCCGCCGCCAGCGCCAGAATCCGCGCCATGGAAGCCTCGCTTGGCGTCGATTTTCTTCAGCGTGGCCGCCGTGGCGTCACGCCCACGGCCGCCGGAAAAGCCCTCGCCCAGCACGCGCGCATCCTCCTGCAACAAGCCGAACGCCTGCAGCAGGATCTGGCCGACTATGCCCAAGGCGTCAAAGGTCAGGTACGACTACTGTGCAACACCACAGCGATCACCGAATACCTGCCGGAAGTACTCGCGGACTTCCTGCGCGATCATCCCAATCTCGATATCGACTTGCAGGAACTGCCCAGCGCGCGCATCACTCACGCCTTGCGTCAGGGTGCGGCGGACCTGGGGATTGTTTCCGATGCGGTCGACACCCACGGCCTGCAAACTTGGCCCTTTCGCGACGATCCATTAGTACTGATCCTGCCCCCCGACCATGCTCTGGCGAGTCGGCCGTCGCTGACGTTTGGTGAAACCCTGGCGCACGACTATGTAGCGCTTGGCAGCCACAGCGCGCTGGCAATTCATCTGGAGGAACAAGCGCTGCATATCGGCCAGCGCATGTCGATCCGGATCCGCGCCGATGGCTTCGAGGGGGTCATGCGCATGGTGGCGCGAGGTGCGGGGCTGGCCATCGTGCCCAAGGTGGCCATCGAGCGCTGGGCGGCGGTGCACTCGGTAACGTGCCGGCCGCTGGACGAAGTCTGGGCCCATCGCACCTTGCAACTGTGTGCGCGGGACTTCGACCACCTGCCCGGTTACGCCCGGGCCTTGTTTGATGCGCTGGTGCCTTGACTCTACCGCTAGGGGCAGACTCTATCCTGTGAGCTTCATTTCAGGAGTACACACAATGAGCAAACGAATGCTCGTGATACTGGGTCACCCCTCCACCGACAGCTTTTGCGGGGCATTGAGTGAGACTTACGTTCAGGCCGCCAAGGATGCCGGGCATGACGTTCGGCTGCTGCGTCTGGATGCGCTGGAGTTCGATCCGGTCCTGCACGAAGGCTACAACAAGGTGCAGCCACTGGAGCCGGACCTGCTGCAAGCGCAGGCCGACATCACTTGGGCCGAGCACCTCACTTTCGTCTATCCGATCTGGTGGGGCGGGATTCCGGCACTGTTGAAAGGCTTCGTCGACCGGATCTTCCTGCCGGGTTTCGCCTTCAAATACCGCGAAGGCAAAGCCTTCCCCGACAAGCTGCTCAAGGGCCGCACCGCGCATTTGCTGGTGACCATGGACACGCCGTACTGGTACTACAAATGGATCTATGGCATGCCGGGGCTGAATCAGATGCGCAAGACCACGCTGGAATTCTGCGGCATCAAGCCACTGAAGACGCTGACCTTCGGGCCGATCCTCGGCTCCAAGCCAAACCAGCGCGATGCCTGGCTGGAACAGGCGCGCGTGACCGCCGCCGTCTAAGGCTATCCAGCCGCCTCAGCTGACGGCGCACCCGCCGCCGTCAGTGCCTTTTCGGGCTTCGTTCACGAGCCCGTCCGTCGCCTGTGCACGTGATTTACGCGCAGTTGCAATTTTCAGATGGTATTGGACATATAATCGCCGCCGATCCGGCATGACGCCCGATCGCGCTACGCTATGTTTGATCATCGAGACGGACCTTATGTATATCGGCAAAGCCGCCCAGCTGTCGGGCACCACAGTCAAAAGCATTCGCCATTACGAAGAAATCGGCCTGTTGCCCGAACCCAAGCGTGAAGGCAAATACCGCATCTACAGCCAGCAAAGTGTCGAGGTGTTGACGTTCATCAAGTGCGCCCAGCAACTGGGCTTCAAGCTCAAAGAGCTGCAGGTGATCCTCAACAACTACCGCGGCGACGAATTCCCGTGGGACATGGCACAACGAGCCATCGCCGAAAAAAAAGCCGAACTGGTGACCCAGATCGGCGATTTGCAGCAATTGCATGATGGCCTCGAGGCGTTTGAAAGCAACCTCAACGATGCCCGCCAGGAATGTCAGTTCGAACGCATCGCCCGCTATGGCGAAAAAAACCCGGTCAATACACTGAACTGAAAACCCTGCTGCACCGCATGACCCGACTCGCCTGCCGTCTCAGCGCAGGCGCGCCCGCGCGTTGGCGAATCAGCCCGGTACCGGCTCCCCCTCTGTGCGCAATGCCGGGGCCGGTGCATGCACCGGCGCAATCGCCGCAAAGAACCACGGCGATACCAGCGTCACCAGGACAATGGTCATGACCCCGCTGGAAAACAGCGCCATCGCCACCAGTGCGCCCAGATCGACAATCGGCTTGAAGTCGGAAAACAGCAGCGCCATGAAGCCTACGGAGAAGATCACCACGTTGATCACCGTAGAGCGGCCGACGCTGTGCATCGCCTGCAAAATAGCCGCGTCGATCTCAATGCCCTGCTGCACCAGCAATTTGATGCGCGACAGCAGGTGCACCGCGTAATCCACCACACCGACCACCAGGAACGTCACCAGCGTCGTGCCGATGTTCAGCTCGATACCGAACAGGAACATGAAGCCGTAGACCGTCACCGAGGTGGTCAGCAAGGTCAACATGCCGAGCACACCGAGGCGGACCGATTTGAGCCAGTACATCATCATCAGCGTAACGACCAGCAAGGCCAGGGAAAAACTCAGTACCTGACCCTGAGTGATTTCCTGCAGCACGCCCGTCCAGATCAACGGCGTGCCAGCGTGCGTCACCTCAAGGTTGGCCGGTTTGTTCACCAGCAGCCAGGCATCGAGGCGGTCGAGCATGCCCTGATAGTCGCTGGCGACCGACGAGGTCATGGTGTACAGGGTCAAGGCTTTGGAAAAATCGGCATTGAGCACGTTGTTCAGGTCCGAGCCGCCACCGTTTTCGAACAGCATCACGTGCTGCTCGATCAGCGAATTGCCCGGCACCTCAAAACGCTCGATCTGCCCGTCGTCATTGACTGATGTCACTTTCTCCAGAGCATTCGGAACACGCAGATACTCCGGGTTCATGTCATTGAGCACCAGGTTCATGCGCTTGACGTAAGTGGCCAGCGAATAGCCGTAACTGACGTTCGGTTGCTGCTTGATGAAGTGGTCGAGTTTGTCGATGAACTGCACCACTTCGGTGGTCAGCACGCCGCGCGGCTCTTTGCTGTCGATCGCGATCCATCCCGGCGCCGTGCCCGCCACTTTGGCGTGGTTGATGAACTGATCGGACACGCGAATGTGGCTCTCAGGCTTGAAGTAAGCAATGCCGGAGTCTTCGATATCGACGCGGAAGGTAAACACGGTGGCCAGCGCGAGCAGCGGCAGCATGACCATCAGGATCGGTTTGCGAAAGCGGATCATCCAGGCACAGAACGCGACCAGATACCGCGAGATGATCGATTCCTTGTGCACCTCAGCCTTGGCCTGCTGCGGCTGATCCTTGCCCCAGATGGAAATCCACGCCGGAATCAGCAACAGCGAAATAATCAGCGCCGCCGTCAGGCCGATCGACATGAACACGCCGAAATTGCGGATGCTGACAATGTTGTTGGTGGTGGAAATCATGAACGTGGCGATGGTCGTCACGGTCGTCAACACCACCGGCACCACCATCAAGCGCTGGGTTTCTCGGTTGGCCTCGCGATTGCTCTTGCCCGCGTTTTTCTGCTCGTAATATTCAGCCATCACGTGGATCGCATCCGAGCAGCAAATGGTGAACAGGAACACCGGTAGCACACTGGTCAGCAGGTCGAACGGCACCCGCAACAGCGCCATCAGGCCCAAGGTCCAGATGGTGCAGAACAGAATGTTGAACAGCGGCAACAGCACGCCCAGTGGTTTGCGGAAGAAGAAAATCAGCAGCAAGGTAATCAGCAAAAACACGATCGGGAACAGCACGGCCAAGTCGTGATCGATGATCTCCTGCTGCGCGGCGATAAAGATCGGCATGCCGGCAATGAAGATTTCGTCCTTGTACTCCGGATGCTCGGCCTGATATTGCGCGACGATGCCGCGCACAATCTGATAGGCGCGCAATTGCGCCTGGGCGTCGTCCTGCTTGGTGCCAAGCTCGGCCACCAGCATCGCGACTTTCTTGTCCTTGGACACCACCCCGTCGACCATCAATTCGTTGCCCATGATCTGCGACTCGACCAGCGCCGGGTCCATGTCATAGGCATTCAGGGTTTTGTGGATCAACAATTCGCCGTCGTCGGTCAGGACGATATTTTCCAGGTCGCCCATCGAGGCCATTTCGCGGATCGGGTTGATCCGCTCGGCGAGAAAGGTCAGGAACAGCTGATCATGAGCGTCCCAGTTCTGGCTTTGGGCATGATCACGCAATGCCTTGGCGTTGGCGTAATCGTTCTGCGAAAAACCGCCCTCAAGAATGTCCCGGGTCAACAACTGCGCACGGCTGTCGTCTGCATGCCGGGCAACGATCTGCGCCAATTGCTCCTTGTCGGTATCGTTGGCCAGAATCATCTTGCGCACCGACTGCGACATCGAAAACAGCGCGTTGAGCGTCGATTTGTTGAACACCGTTTGTGGGTTGTTCAGCGCCACCATCACCGAGTCGAACGTGCCAGTGAACTCACCCTGCAAATCGATGATGGTCTTGCGCGCCGGGTGGCTTTCCTTGAGCAGATAAGGGTTGGTGTCGGACACCAGCGCGCCCAGCGTATAGGTGAAATACGCCGTAATCGCCACCAGTAGGAAAACAATCGCCCGCGCATAGCGCTCGACGAAATTCAGATATCTTTCCATGATCATGCGGTTCCAGGTGGTCGGGGTCGGCGCTTAGCGGGCAGACACGGCAAATTCCGGCAGGTCACCGGTTTTCAGCCCGCGCTTGATGGCGGTCTGGGTGAAGAGGCGGTCTTCCAGAGAGACGTTGTACTGCAACTGGTTGAAGCGCATTTCCGAACGCGTGCCGTCGATGAAGTGCTCGGTTTCACTGAGCACAATGCTGTCGATCGAGTCGATGGTCGCGACTTTCTGAGTGCGCATCTGCTTGATCAGCACACCTTTGACGTCGAAGAAGTCCTGACGCATGACCAGGAAATTCTGCTTGTCGATCCACACCTTCAGTTTGTTGTAACCAGTCTTGGCCAGCACCTCGGGAGAGGCCGGTTCGCGCTCGATCACGTAGCAGTCGCGGCCCTTGATCTGTTCCTCGCCAACGAGTTTCTGCGAGTAATCCTTGACGCGGATCTTGTCCAGATCGGCGTACGAATACTCACTGCCCATGAACGAGCCGCGCTTGTCGGTAGTGGAGATGCGGCGGGTCTGGCGGCTGACCGGCAGGTACATCCACTGGCTGTCTTCCAGGCCGAGAGTTTCGTGCGGGTTTTCGATGTGGAAGGCAACGTCACGGACGTCAGTCGGCGCGGAAAAGTACATGCTGAATTTGTCGCTGTCCGGGTAATCCTTTTGCAGGTAGGTGAACTCGCGAACGCGGGTATTGCCTTTCTTGTCATGCAGGATCAGCGAAACCTGGGACATGAAGCTGTTCCCGTCATTGCGATCGCGTACCTGACGGATGATTTCATCGGCATTGCCAGCCTCGGCGGCACTGGCGCAGGCGCTACCGAGGATCAGTGCGGCGGTGGTCAGACTTTTCAAAAACGGCAACATGACAACTTCCTTTTCGTTGGATGAGTGCACCTGCGCACGAAAGCGGCAGGCGTGATGGGTCAGAACAGATAACCGGCCGACAGCCGCACTTGATCGCGCTTGCTGTACTCGCCGAAAGTCTTCTCGGGCTTGCCGAAGAACACGTCGACTTCCAGCCCGAGCTTGATGTAGTCGACCGGCTTGTAGGTGAAGATGCCTTGCAGCAAGGCGTCGTCCTGAAACGGCGGTGAGCCAGCGACCACCAGACGACTCTTGAGCCGATCCTGCCAATGGGTGCCTTCGGCCGACAGGGTGAACAGCGGTTCGTGTTTGTCCTGCAACATGCCGTCCTGCCAGTCGAGCAGCACTTGTTCCTGCCACTGCGCGGAAATCAGCCAGTCGCGCAACAGGTAGTCGACGCCCAGCAACGACTTGACCATCGGCGTGCTGTCGGCGCCGTGGGCGCGGGTCGGATTAGTCACGCGCCAGTTGTCGAAATACGCGACCTCGCTGCGCACGACGATGCTGTGCCCGGCGTCGATCGCCAGCCCGGCACCGCCCATGGTGTAACGGGGAAACTGCCGTTCCAGCCGCGTACGGCCGTCATCGGCGAGGCCTTCGACCGCGTACACCGGGTCTTGCTGACGGGCGCTCAAGGCAACAAAACTGGTGTCCACCGCGCCGATCCGGCCATTGGCGCTCAAGCCATAGGAATAGCCCTTGTCGCCGTCATAGCCGGGTTTGGAATCGAGCAGGAAATACTGCGGGTCCGGCGTAGCAAAAAGTGGCGCGGCAAATTCACTGCCCTCTACCGGCGCCCGGTTTTTCACGAAGTCAGTGATCCACAGCGCCTCCAGTTCCCACTCGCCCACCGGTTGCGCAAAACGCACCATGGGCACGGCGATGCGGCTGTCTTCCAGCAGCGGCGTCAAACCGTCGCGATAGTCCAGCGGGTTGATCTGATCGAGCACGCGCAATTCATCCGCGCGGCCCCAGACCACTTGCTGCCAGCCCACCGTCACCTCTCCGTCACCCAGCGAATGGCCGACGTAGAGGTGCCGCCAATCGGCGTCGAAACGGTACTTGTCCCGCGCCCGCTCGCTGTACGGATTGTTGCCGTCGTAGCGTGCGTCGTAACGCACGCGGCCCTTGGCCTTGTAGTAACCGCCCTCCCAGTTGTCTTCCAGGTTGGCTTTGAAATACACGGCTTTTTGTGTGACCTGATCGTCGCCGTGCAGGCGAACGGCCGTGGCTACGCCAACTTCACCGTCGGCGTAATCGGGCTTCAGATCAGCGACGGTAAACTCGGCCATCGCGGTGGGCGCAGCCATGCACGCCCACACCGCACCCACGATGTGACTGTTGTGAAATCGAGGCATCGCTACATTCCCAACCCGACACCGCCATCAATCACCAGACTCTGGGCGGTCACTCCGCCAGCCTCGGGGCTGGCCAGGTAACGCACCATCGCCGCCACTTCTTCGCTCTGGATGAAACGGCGCATCGGCAGTTTCTTCTTCGCGTTGCGTACGATCTGCTCCTGAGTCAAACCGGCAATTGCCGCTTGCGTCGCCAGTTCACCCTGCAACATCGGCGTATCGATCCACGCCGGCAGAATCGCATTGACGGTGATCTGCCGCGAAGCGAGATCCAGCGCCAGCGCCTTGGTCATGCCGACGATGCCGTGCTTGGAGGCGCAGTACGCGGTGTTGCGCACCTTGCCGGCACGGCCGAGGATCGACGACATGTTGATGATCCGCCCACGGTCAGGCATCAGCGCCAGACACAACGAGGTCACGTAGAACGTGCCGTTGAGGTTGACCGAAATCACCTTGTGCCAGTTGTGCAGATCCTCCGGCTCGTTCTCGTTGCAGATGCCGGCGCTGTTGACCAGCACATCGACGTATTCAACTCGCGAACCGAGAGTCTTGAACAACGCTTCCATGGCCGGCAGATCGGCAATGTTCGCCGCATGGGTTTCGACCCGCGCCTTGATCTGCTCCTGGCGCTCGTCGACCCAGCGTTGCAGTTCGGCCAGATCGAGATCTAGCAGGATCAGGCGATTGTCGGCGTCGGCGGCAAAGTTCTCGGCAACCGCGCGGCCGATGCCTTTGGCCGCACCGGTAATCAGAATGGTCCGGCTCATGGCATTTTCAACCCGCCGTTGACCGACAGGACCTCCCCGGTCAGGTACAAACCGCGATCGGCGAGGTACAGCACCGCTTCGGCAATTTCTTCAGGTTCCGCGTAGCGTTTGATCAGCAGGCGCGACTGGATTTCCTCCTGCTGACTGCCGATCAGCGCCGTACTCATCTCGGTCTTGACGATGCCCGGGGCGACCGCGTTGACGCGAATGTTGCGCGGCGCCAGCTCCACCGCCAGGGCACGCGTCAAGGATTCGACCCCGCCCTTGGCAGCGGCATAATTGCTTTGGCCTTTACCGGGCTTCTGCGCCGCCACCGAACTGATGTTGACGATGCAACCGCTGCGCTGGCGCAACATGCCCGGCACCACCTGCTGACAGCAGAGCATGGTGCCGATCAGGTTGGTCTGGATCACCTCGACCAGATCGCGCGCCGACATCGTCGCCAGCAAACCATCGCGAGTGATGCCGGCGTTGTTGACCAACAGATCGATGCGCTGGAAATGCTGATCGACCCGTTCGAAAAACGCCTTGATGCTGTCGCCGCTGCTGACATCGCACTGCAACGCCAGGCAATCGATGCCCGAGGCCTGGACTTCATCGCGCAAGGCCATCGCCGCGACTTCATCGCGCACGTAACTGAACGCGATCTGATAACCCGCTCCGGCGAGGGTCTGGACAATCGCCCGGCCGATGCCACGACTGCCACCGGTCACCACTGCTACTTTATTCGGCATGACCGTTCCTTAAAGCGAGTTGTCGGTTTTGAACTGCGCGAGGCTGAAGCCGTGAGTCGCGGCCAGTGCACGAATCTGCTGCACTTGCTCGCGGCTGATGTCGCCATAGGAGTAGTGCTGTTTCATCCCGGACAGGCCCATCAGCACCGACTCGGCCATGCACGCGTACAACTGACCTTGCTTGAGATAGGCGCGAACGTTTTTCACCAGGCCATCGCCCAGCGGCGTCTGCACGATGCCGCCGTGCATGTAGAGCACGTCGCTGCGTTGGCTGGCGAGGTTCTGGTCAACGTTCAGCGGCACGGCGATGTCGCAGATCACGCTGTTTTCGGCGAAGTGCTCGGCAAAGAGAAACGGCTGCGGTGCGTTCGCCGCGCAGAGCACGATGCGCGCCTGTTTCAGCACTTCAAGATCGTTGCTGACGGTGATGAAGGCATTGGCGCCCAGGCGTTCTTCGACCAGTTTCGCTACGCGCAGCCCCAGATCGGCACTGCTTCCGTGGGCCTGCAACAGCGCATCGATTCCATCAATTTGCTGCAGGCGACGGGCGAGGCGATCGTGTTCGGCGACACCCTTGAGGATCGCGCGGGCGGCTTCGGCGTAAATCTGTTGCGCGGTTTTTTCCAGACGACGCAAGGAACCGTCGCGGCCGCTACCGATAAGGATCAGGTGCTCGACGCTGGTCGACAGCAGCGAGGCGTAGGTCGAGGCAATATTGCCCGCCGCACCGACCACCGCAGCGGTCTGCTCGCTCAGTTCCAGGCCTTGCTGCTTGCAGCCTTGCTCGATGGCTTCCAGGCCCATGCCGATGGTCAGCGCGTTACCGGACGTCAGCGCCATGTCAGGAATCTGCAAGGCCTGGCAGTTGTTGGTGACGATCGAGGTGTACATGCCCAGCCCGGCGACGGTGTAGCCATCAGCGCGAGCATCCTTGATGCGATTGCCGACTTCTTCGCGGATGGTTTGCAGATCGCCGCTGGCGATGTACGCCGCCATGGCATCGGAATCCATGCACAGCGGGTACAAGGTGAACTCCACGGCAGTGCCGAGTTTCGAGCGGATCTGCACCGGGCCGATTGGCGCGGCACGGCGCTCGGGGGCCATGCGTTTGATGAACTCGCGTTTCTGTTCAGCGCTCAGGGTCGACAGTGAAGGATCGACGTCGCTGAGCATGTCCGAATCAATCAGATGGTTGATGAACGCCACGCGAGCGACCACGCGCACGTTCTCGTCAGACTTTGGGCGGGTTTCGGCCTCCTTGAAGCTGACCTCGCGGGCCGGCACTTGCGCGATGCTGTCGGCACACACACCAGCCGCCAGCGGGAAGGCATCGCGGCGGCGCAACATGTCGCAGACTTTCTGCAGCGAAGCGATCAACCCGTCAATTTCCGCAAAGGTGATGCACACCGGCGGTTCCAGACGGATCACATTGGCGTTGCTGCCCGACGGCGCCACACGCAGCGATTCGAATTGCAGCAGGTAGCCGGCGATGATGTAGCCCAGCGCATCGTTGTACTGCGCCGATGCCTGAACCAGTGAACTGGTGCCGGTCAGGTCGTGCAGTTCGAAGCCCAGCAGCAAGCCGCGCCCGCGCACGTCGGCGATCACGTCCGGATAGGCCGCCTTGAGTTCCAGCAGCGAAGCCTTGAGGTACTCGCCCTTTTTGTTCACGTCCTTGAGCATCGCGCTATCGTTCTCGAACAGACGGCGCAAGGCCGACAGGGCGATATGGCAGGACGCATCATCTTCGGCAAAGGTCGAACTGTGGATGTAGCTGAAATCGTTTTCGTAGTGGCTGGCACGAATCACCGTCGCGGCAATCTTCATCAGGCCACCGCCCAAGGCTTTCGACAGGCAGTAGTAATCGCCCTGCAAGTTGAAATGGCTGGCGCCGAGCAAGGTGCCGGTGCGGCCGAAACCCGATTGCACTTCATCGATGATCAGCGGGCATTGCTGCTCGTTGCACAGGCGCCGCAGGCCCAGATAGAACTCATTGGCGAACTCGTTGATGCCGCCCTCGCCCTGAATCGGCTCGAGCAAAACGGCGGTGATCGCACTGAATGCTTCGCGGCGCACTTGCAGGGTTTCGCCGCTCCATTCCAGACTCAGCCAGTGACGCACGTGACGGGCCGGCAACTCTTGCAATTGCTGGGGTTGCTGCGGGTCGATGAACTCGACGTTGAGGCCGAAACGGGCGAACGGTTTGCGGTACTGCTTGCCATAGGTCAACTGAACGGTGTTCACCAGTTTGCCGTGGAAGCTGCCGCGCACAGCCAGGAACACCGGCTCGACATGCAACTGCGCCAGGTTGTGCTGACGCACCGCTTCGGCCACTTGGCGCACGGTGACGCAGGACAGATTCTGCGGCAGCAGACCGGCGGGCAAATCGAGATCGTCGATGTCCAGTTCGACGTATGCCTTGTCGCTGGCAACCAGATTGGCGAGGGCAAAATCGCGCTCGTCGAATTGCTTTTGCAGATTTTTCTGACGACGGTATTCGGCGTGCTTGACCGCGATTTCCACCGACTCGGCGCCGCTGTTGGAGAAGGTCGAAATGTAGCGTTCGCTGTTGTTCAGCTCACGGTTGAACGCTTCACTGAGTTCACGCCCCAACTGACCGGCCGCACCGCGCACCGACATCTGCGCGTTGAACGGCACATCGGCGCGCAGCAGGTCGACGAGTTGATCGACAAATTGCGGATCGTTGTGACCATACAGCGCGGCACCGTAACCGCCGAGGAAGTCAGTGACAGTCACCTCTTCACCCTGGCGGTCGCGGTAAAACAATTTACTGCCCAGCGCTCTGTGGAACTGGCACTCCAGGCCCAGGGCCTGCATCAATTCAACGAATTTCGGCCGTACGTAATCGCGGTAATCCATGACAGTTCTATCCCTTGAGTAAAAAATCAGATGCGTTTCGTTGCGTGCCGACGGTCAGTCGGCCGCGTGAAATTCGAGGTGGTAACCGGCGCTGAAACCGTTGTCGTCACGGTTGATCACCAGGCAATCGTGCAGCACGGCATCGCGCAGCCCGCCGATCACGAACGGCAAGTGCGCATCCAGCGGTTGCTCCAGACCACTGACCGGCGGGATGCTCTGCGCCTGCAAGGCCTGCCGGGCGAAGATCAGATCAACCAGACTCGGTGCACCACTCAGAATGCCGGTCAGCGGCGTGCTGCTGGTGATGTGCGCGGCACCGGTTCGTGCCAGCGTGCGGGCCAGATCGGAATCTTTTTGCGGCTCGCCAGTGGCGCTGCTGATCAGCAGATCCACCTGTTTGTCCGGCAGGTTCAGCGAGTCCAGGCGCGGATGTGCGAACAGAGCGGTCAGGCAGGTTTGCGGGCCTGCTGGCAGGTCATCGGCGCGGCGCAACACCAGCGCCGCCGCACCTTCGCCGGCAATACCGCCACTGCCCTGGCGATCAAAGGCACGCAGGCTTGGCGACCCTTCGGTGCTGATCACCCCCGCCTCGGCCAGTGCGGCGAGCGCCAGCGGATCCAGTTCACTGCCCGCGCCCACCACAATGGCCGCGTCGATCCGACCGCTCTGCAACGCCGCGCAGGCTTCGCGCAGCGCCGCCAGATTGCCGGCCACGCCTTGCATGTAGGCGTTGCATTCGCACTCAAGCTTCAAAGCCAGACTGACGACGCCGAGCAAACCGTTGCTCAGGCTCTTGAGCACGAGAAACGGGTCGAGTGCACGTTCCTGCAACACGCGTTTGGCCAGACGTTGCATGTCGGCACCTGTCTCGGTCTGACATTCGTGCAGCAGTTCGCCGTAAGACGCGAGCGAGGGATGGGTGTAACCGCCCTGGCAGCAATACAGACCAAAACGCACGTTGTCGCGACCCGGCTCAAGCCCGGCTTCTGCCAGCGCCTGGCGCACCGCACTGACGCCCCAGATCACTGCCGGCGGGCAGTAACGCTGGAGGTTTTGCGCAACGTCCTGACGGCTACGTTGATGATCTCGATCAGCGATGTGCCCGAACGCGGTGACGCGCTCGCTGTGGAACTGCGATGAGTTCAGAGGCGAGATTGCGCTGCGCCCTTCGCGGGCCGCCGACCAGAAACCCTCAACGCCCCAGCCGGTGGGCAAGACACAACCGCTGCCGGCGATCGCGACACGTACAGAGGTGTCAGTCATAGTCCTTGCTCCCGATATTTGCCAAGGGCCAGCGAGGTATTGAGGCCACCGAAGCCGAAGGAATTGCTCAGCGCGTAATCCACTCGGCGGCTGACCGCTTGCCCGGCGCAATAATCCAGATCGCACTGTTCGTCAGCGTCATGCAGGTTCACCGTTGGCGTGACCAGATCGTTGAGGCAGGCCAACGCGGTGACGATGCATTCCGGTGCGCCAGCGGCCGCGATCAGGTGACCGAACTGTGATTTGTTGGCGCTGACGGCCAGGGTTCGATAATGCTTGTGCTCGGCGAACACACTTTTGATCGCCAAGGTCTCGGCGACATCATTAAGCGGAGTCGAGGTGCCGTGGGCGTTGATCAGATCAATCTGCTGCGCACGCAAACCGGCGTCATCCAGCGCGGCCTGCATCGCCAGTGCCGCACCGCGTCCTTCCGGTTGCGGTGCGGTGACTTTGTAAGCGTCCAGGCTGCTGCCGAAACCCAATACTTCGGCATACGGCGTGGCGCCACGGGCCAAGGCATGTTCGAGGCTTTCCAGCACGACAAAACCACCGCCCTCACCGGCAATCAGACCGCTGCGGTCACGATCAAACGGGCGGCACAGATCCGCGCCCCAACGTTGCTCGCCCGAAGCGGCACCCAACAGATACAACGCCGCCATGGTGTCGAGGTTGAGCACCGAGTCGGCGCCACCCGCCAGCGCAACGCTGACTTCTCCGCGACGAATCATCTGAAAGGCGTTGCCAATGGCTTGTGAAGCACCGGCACAGGCACTGCTGATATTGATCACCGGCCCTTCACAGCCCAGGTCGTCGGCGATTACCCGCGCCAGACGGTCGTTGCTCTGACGCAGCGAGCCATCGGCATTCACTTGCCCGGCCCGCGACATCAGGTAGGACCAGCTCGGGGTGCCGCCATTCGGGGCTTCGGTCAGCAGCATGTCAGCGAGCATGTGCTGCGGTGCTCCCGAGGCACACAGCACCGCCGCGCCTCGCAACTGCTCTGGCTGCAAGCCGCTGTCACCCACTGCCTGCGTGGCAGCCACCCAGCCAAAGCGGCTGCGCTTTTCCAGTGGCATCGTCCATGCCGGATGGTTGTGCAGTTTTTCCGGCAACAGGCTCATGTCGACCGGTGCCGCGTAGCGCACCGCGAACGACGCCTCTTGCAGGTCGTCGGGTTGCCACGGTCGAACACAATGTTCGGCGCCGAGCATTTTTTCCCAGAGGGTCTGCCATTCGAAACCGAACCCGGTAACGGCGCCCAATCCGGTGATCACAATCCGTGTCGCACTCATGCGTGCTTCTCCATGGTTTCACTGGCCAACAGCAATGCGCCCCAGTGACCGGCGCGCGTGTGGCTGACGAGCAGCGTGTAGCCCGGCGTCGCCGCTACTTCACGGCTCAGGTGCAAGGTCAGTGCGACCTCGGTCAGCAAGCCGCTGGCGCCCAGTTCGCCGGTCATGGCGCGGGTACTGCGAATCTCGCGCGGGAAAGCTTCGAGTAGCTTCATCACTTGCCTGTCAGCGCAATTGCCGACGATATGCTCGACGTCACCGACCCGCAGTTTGTCCACACTCAGGACCTGGTCGATCACGCGCCGACCCACCGCCACAGAGCGTTGCGGATCGGTGCTGTAACCACGGGCAAATCCGGCAATGCGCACGGCGTATGCCGCACCCGGCGCTGGTGTCGACGCCAGCAGCAGCGCGGCGGCGCCCTCACCGAAAATCGGTTCGCTCGCCTGATCGGGTTCACGCAGGTACAGGGCCGGGGTCAGGTTCGGGCTGCTGCTGAGCACCAGCGCGGCGTCGGCATGCCGCTCGCCAATCTGCTGGCAAGCTTCGATCAGCGCATCCAGCCCGGCGTTGTCCTGAGAACAAAATCCACCCATTGGCCCGTGGCAATTCAATGCTTCAGCCACATAGGCCATGACGCTGCTGTTGAGCAGGGTCAGCGCATGCAGAGGCGGCGTGTTGGCCAATAACTGCGCCAATTGTTTTTGCGGCTGTTCGATGATCGCCTGCACCGCGTCCCAGCAAGGACTCGGCGCGTCGACTTCGGGAATGGCCGCTGTCAGGGCAATGCGTGACGCCGGCAATTGCAGCGCCGCCAATGCTGGCGCCAGCCGTGCGGCGCAATGCAACAGGCGCAAGCCCTGCGGCTCGACGCTGCGCTGGATCTTGCGATCAAACAGGTCACTGGCCAGTCGCGGCGTCGGCAAGGCAAACGCCTGACGCTGTGCGTCAAAGGCCAGCGGTTGCGCCGCGCAGGGTGTGCCGAGCAAGTCAGCGCATTCACTGCCCGCCACATTCAGCACCGCAGCGGCATTGAGATAGATGGCTCGGTTCATGTCATGCCCTCCCCAGAACCAGCGAGCTGTTGATGCCGCCGAAGCCGAACGAGTTGGACATCACCACGCTGATGGGCTGTCGCACCGGCTCGCTCAAGAATTTCAGCGAAGGGTATTCGGCACGCTCGGGGTCGTAATTCAGGGTGGGCAACAGCACACCGTCACGCAGGCTCATCAGCGACAGCACCGCTTCGATCGCGCCACTGCCGGCCAGCGAATGACCGATGGCGGACTTGTTGGCGGTGAAGGTCATGAAGTCCTGGCACCCGCCGAACAGACGCTGCAGTGCCAACGCTTCACAACTGTCATTGGCCTGCGTGGAGGTGCCGTGGGTGTTGACGTGTTGCACGGCGCTGCGCAGCAGCCCGGCATCTTCGATTGCTGCTTCCATGCATTCCTCATATTTACTGCCGTCGCGGCTGCTGGAGGTCATTTTCTGCGCCTCGCAGACATTCGCGTAACCCAACACCCGGCCCAGTGGCGCAGCCTTGCGGCGCTGGGCGTGTTCAGCGGATTCGAGAATGATCATCGCCGAACCTTCGCTGAGGACAAAACCGCTACGGTCAGGCATGAACGGGCGGCTTTGTTCGCTCGCCGGCAAGTCGGCCTGACAGAGCGCGCCGAGGCTGTTGAACATGTAATAAGGCAGTTCGTTGGCCATCAGTTCGACGGCGCCGCAGATAGCCAGATCGATCTCTCCGCGCTCGATGGCCCTGTAAGCACTGCCGATGGCCATGGTGCCGGCGGCACAGGCATCGGAATGGGTCGAGATGTGATCGCGGATACCAAGCCGATCGGCCAGGTGTTGCGTCTGTTGATCGACCCGCCGGACAAAGGGCGCGCTGGACGCTGCCGGACTGTCCAGCAGACGATCAAGGTCGACGCGTCCGGCCTCATCCATGCAACGGCTGAGTCGCTGCAGGTCGTGGCTGTCGGCACAGTACTTGTTGGCGCCCAGAAACAGACCGCTGCGATTGTGGGCAAAGTCTGCTGGCGTCAGACCGGCGTGCTCCAGCGCCTGCCGGGCAACGTATTCGGCCAGCACACTTTGCCGTGGGTGCAGCGCCGCGTTGCCACCGAAACCGGCCCCGATCCGCTGCCACTGCGTATCATCGATAAAACCGGCGGCGCTGTTGTTGAATCCCAGCGCCTTGAACCGAGGATGTTCGCGGACACAGGATTGCTTCCGGCAAATCCGCTCGAACAACGTGGCAGCGTCCAGCGCCATGGGCGCCACCAGACCGAACCCGCTCACATAGACTTCTCGTGCCCGCATGAGAACTCCTACACCGCTTCTTTGGCGTGAGTGGTGACAAACTGCTCAACCAATTGACGGGAAACTTCATCACCATCCGTCGGCACCAGACGCGCACTGCACGCGCCGCAGACCACTTGCTGGCGCTCGTTCAGAATCGCCTGGTGAGCGTTGCAATCCGGGCACGTGGCCGGCAGGTAGTTGAAGAGATTACGGCACTGGTTGGCCCAGTTCAGCACGCTGGTCGCGGCGAACACTTGCGCCGGCTGCATGCCCGCCTTCAGTTGATCCGGGGTGTAGGCACTGAGGCTTTGCTCAAGCAGGTGCTTGCCGCTTTCGGTGATGCGCCCGTTGGCGAGAAACTCGCTGGCATCACCGCAAACCGCCACCGCGTGGTCAAGCACGCTGGTTTTCGGCAGTGTGCAGCCATATTGGCGGCCCAGCTGGAAGCTCAGGTCGACGATGTCCAGCGAGTCGGCACCGAGGTCTTCGACGATGCTGCTGTTTTCTTCGATGTCATTCGCATCCATCACCAACAGCTGTGCGAGGATTTCGCGAGTGCTGGCAACGACATGTTCCAAGTCCAATGGATTGTTCATTTCTATCTCCCTATATGTCGTGACTACTTCATGATTTCGGCTTATGAAAAGTAACTTTTCCCACAGCAACTTCTTACGCGGCGGGAATCTAAACTCTGCCCTTAAGGGGAGAGTCAACGAACTATTCAAGGTTTTTTTACAAGTCGAAAAAAGTCTGCAAAACCCCACAGACACCGCACCTCCCTGGTGCGGTGAACGACTTATTTACTTAACAAAGACGGGGTATGGTGGGGCGCCCGCGCTATCAGGCAGGCTGACTATCGAAAGTAACTAAGGACGCAACGGAACCGACGTACTAAAAGCAAAAACCAGACAAGTAAAATAGTTATAACTTCATAACCTTTGTTTTAGATCAATACTGCCGTTAATTGATTTTGCTGGAAGGTTTACGCCTCCATCCATAAAACTTGGCAGCGTTTATGGATATCTGCATGTCGAGCACAGACATCTGGGCAGAAGCACGGCGCTATAGGGTGCAGCTTCCGTTTGATCGCCTTGTCTGGAGCCGACACATGACCGCCCCTATCACCGTTCTACGCGACACCCATCCGCTGCCGGTACTCGATGCCTGCAAATGGGAAAAACTCGAAGGCGACCCGCACACCGTCAACCTCAACGCCTACACCAGCGAAGACGGCAGCAAGATCATGGGTACGTGGATCTGCACACCGGGCAAATGGCGCGTCGATTATGTGAAGTGGGAGTACTGCCATTTCCAGGAAGGCTACTGCGTGATAACTCCGGACGGCATGGCGCCGATCCACCTGCGTGCTGGCGATATCTTCGTGGTTGAGCCGGGGATGAAAGGCACGTGGGAAGTGGTCGAGACCGTGCGTAAATATTTCGTGTTTGCCTGATGCAAAAAAGCCGGGAGATCACCCGACGTGATTTCCCGGCAAACAATGTCTGATATACGCAATCCTCCTGTGGGAGCGAGCCTGCTCGCGAAAGCGGACGGTCAGTCACTTCCTTGTTGAAACAACCGCCGTCATCGCGAGCAGGCTCGCTCCCACAGTTTGTTCAGCGCTGCCCTTCTATTGCAGGCTTGCGATAGCTGTTGATGATTGCCGAGAAGTCTTTCCCGCCGTCGCCGCGCTGGCTCATCGCCTGATACAACTGCTGCGCCACCGCGCCGAGCACCACCGGTTGGTGCGCCTGACGCGCCGCTTCGGTCGCCAGCCCCAAATCCTTCAGCATGAGTTCCGCGCCGAACCCGCCGGTATAACCGCGCGAGGCCGGCGCCGTTTCGACGATGCCCGGCCACGGGTTGTACATCTCCGAACTCCAGCAGCGCCCGGTTGAACTGTTGATAATCCCGGCCAGCACAGTCGTGTCGATGCCCAGTGCATCGCCCAGCGCCATCGCCTCGCTGACGCCAACCATCGAGATGGCCAGCAGCAGGTTGTTGCAGATCTTGGCGATCTGCCCGGTGCCGACTTCACCGCAATGCACAATGTTGCGGCCCATTTGCGCCAGCACCGGTTGCAGGGTGGCGAACAGTTCCGGGGTGGCGCCGACCATGAAGGTCAGCGTCCCCGCCGTTGCACCGCCAGTGCCACCGGACACCGGCGCATCGGCCATGGCCACGCCTTGTTTCGCCGCAGCCGCTGCCACATCGCGGGCCGTCTGCGGATCAATGGTACTGCAATCCACTGCCGGCACACCTTGGCGAATACCAGCCAACACACCGTCCTCACCGAGCCAGACGCTGCGCACATGCACAGCGGCCGGCAGCATGGTGATCACCAGTTCGGCATCCTCGGCAGCCTCACGCGCCGAAGCACGAATGCTGCCGCCCAGTTGCTCCAGCTCCGCCAGCACGGTTTTGTTCAGGTCGACCAGATTCAGCGAGTGGCCGGCCTTGATCAGGTTGCGCGCCATCGGCGCGCCCATGTTGCCCAGACCGATAAATGCGATTTTCATGGCAGTTCCTCAGCGCAGGTTGATGGTGGTGTTTACGCCGTCATTGACGCTGTCGTCATCGAACCAGCGCGCCGTGACCGTTTTGGTCTGCGTGTAGAACTGCACCACTTGCTTGCCGTACGGGCCGAGGTCGCCGAGTTTCGAACCGCGCGAGCCGGTGAAGCTGAAGAACGGTACCGGTACGGGGATCGGGATGTTGATGCCGACCTGGCCGACGTCGATTTCCGTCTGGAATTTACGCGCCGCCGCACCGCTCTGGGTGAACAGGCCGGTGCCGTTGCCGAACGGGTTGGCGTTGACCAGCGCAATTGCCTGATCAAGGGTGTCGACTTCCAGCACCACCAGCACCGGGCCGAATATTTCCTGGGTGTAAATCTGCATGTCGGTGGTCACGCCCGAGAACAGGGTCGGGCCGACAAAGTTGCCTTGCTCGTAGCCCGGCACCTTGATGTCGCGGCCGTCCAGTTCCAGCTTGGCGCCTTCCTTGATGCCGCTTTCGATCAGCTCGAGAATGCGCGCCTTGGCTTTCTTCGAGATCACCGGGCCGACATCGGTACCCGGCTCGTTACCGGCGTTGACGGTGAGTTTCTGCGCCAGCGCTTTCAGGTCCGGCAGCCATTGTTTCGCCGCACCGACCAACACCACCACCGAGGTGGCCATGCAACGTTGCCCGGCGGCACCAAACCCGGCGCCGACCAGCGCATTCAGCGCTTGCTCACGATTGGCATCTGGCAGCACCACGGCGTGGTTCTTGGCGCCCATCATCGATTGCACGCGCTTGCCGTGTTTACCAGCCAAGTCGTAAACGTGAGTGCCCACTGCGGTCGAACCGACGAACGACACCGCTTTGATGTCCTTGTGCGTGCACAGGCCATCGACCACGTCTTTACCGCCGTGAACCACGTTCAGCACACCGGCCGGAACGCCGGCCTCGATCGCCAACTCAACCAGCAGCATGGTCGACAGCGGATCCTGCTCTGAGGGCTTCAAGACGAAGGTGTTGCCGCAGGCGATGGCCATCGGGAACATCCACAGCGGAATCATCGCCGGGAAGTTGAACGGGGTGATGCCGGCGCACACGCCGATCGGCTGACGCAAGGTGTAGGTATCGACGCCGCCGGCGACGTTCTCGGCGAATTCGCCCATTTGCAGGGTACCGATGGAGCAGGCGTGCTCGACCACTTCCAGACCACGAAAGATGTCGCCCTCGGCGTCGGCAATGGTTTTGCCCTGCTCGGCGCTCAGGACGACGGCGATGCGTTTGGAGTGCTCGCGGATCAGCGCTTGCAGCTTGAGCATGATGCGCATGCGCGCGCCGATCGGAGTCAGTTTCCAGGTCTGGAAAGCGCGCTGGGCGGCGCTGACGGCGGCATCGACTTCAGCGGCGGTGGCAAACGGGACTTTGGCCAGCACTTGCTGGGTCGCCGGGTTGACGATGTCGTGCCACTCGGCGGTCTGCGACTCGACCCATTCGCCGTCGATCAGCAGTTTGACCTTTTGCAGCGTGGTGTCGTTGGGCGTAAGCGATGCGTTCATGCTGGTCTCCGAAACTTGTTTTTATCGTAGGAGCCAAGGCGAAAGGTTCGCCTTGAGATGAGGCGTGTGTCACGAATTGGTTGTCGGACTGTTTTTGGAGTATAGATGTGCAAACTTCTAATAAGAACGCACATATAAGCCCGTCCATCATGCAAAAAAACATCACCTCTCTAGGCTCGCTGAACTGGGACGACCTCAAGTTTTTTCTCGAAGTCGCCCGTACCCGCAAGGCCAGCACCGCCGCCAAACGGCTGGCTGTCGACTACACAACCGTGTCGCGGCGTATCAGTTCGCTGGAGGCGGCACTCGGCACGTTGTTGTTCGAAAAGTCGCGCACCAGCGGTTTTGTCCTGACCAGCGAAGGCCAGCGCCTGCTCGGTTATGCCGAGTCGATCGAAAGCACGCTGCACATGGCCTGCGAGCAGGTCTCCGGCTCCGGCGTGGCACTCTCCGGGCATGTGCGCATGGGCTGCACCGAAGGCTTCGGCAGTTTTTTCATCACCCCGCAGTTGAGCCATTTCGTCGACGCCTACCCGGCGATCTCGGTGGACATCCTGCCGCTGCCACACTTCATCAGCCTGTCCAAGCGCGAGGCCGATATCGTCATTGCCCTGGAACGCCCGGAGCATGGGCCGTACGTCTGCTGCAAACTCTGCGACTACCGTTTGCAGCTCTACGCGACCCAGGACTATCTGGACAAACACCCACCGATCCGCCGCCCGGCCGATTTGAGCAAGCATCAATTCATCAGTTATGTGGATGACCTGGCGTTCAGCTCGGAGCTGCTGTACCTGGCGAACGTGCTGCCCGGCGCTAACGCGCATCTGCGCAGCACCAGCGTGATTGCGCAGTTCGTCGCGGCGCAGCAAGGGCGTTCTCTGGCGATTCTGCCGTGCTTCCTCGCCGCGCAGGATCCACGCCTGCTGCCGGTGTTGCCGGAGGACATCGACATCACCCGGCAGTTCTGGATGTACTGCCGGGAGGATCTGCGCAAGCTCAAGCGGATCACCCTGTTGTGGGATTACATCCGTGAGGTGACTGAGCGCAATCAGGGTCTGCTGATGGGGCAGACCCGCGACATGCAGTTCGCCGATTAGTCGGCGCTGACCACAATCGACACACGGCGGTTTTCCGTGCGACCGGCCGCCGTATCGTTGGACGCCACCGGCTCTTTGCTGCCCAGACCCTGCAGTTGGATGTTCTCGTCCTTCATGCCGACCGTGCGCAGGACGTTGGCGACACTTTTCGCACGGCGCAACGACAATTGCTGGTTGTAGGTTTCCTTGCCCGATGCATCGGTGTGACCATCGACCCGCACGCGCTCGATGCCGACACCCAGCAATGCCTTGCCGATGCGCTCGACGATCTCGGTGCTTTGAGTGTTCAGGCTTTCGACGTCGCTGCCAAACAGCACTTTGCCGGACAGGCCAAACTCCCAGCCCTCGTCTGTCAGCTCAAAGCCCTGTTGTTTGAGGACTGCGACTTGCACCGGGCTCAGGCCTTTTTGCGGCGCGGTCTGGCAACCTGTCAGGGCCAGAACGGCCATCAACAGCACAGCGTAAAAAGATCGAATGGTCAGTGTGGACACGAGAGTCAGCTCCTGGTTTGAACGGAATCGACCGAGTGCTCCGCCCCGGCCGTGAATTGAGCGCCGCGCGACAGACGCTTGGCTTGATACATCGCCGCGTCGGCGGCATCGAGCAAGGCCCCTGGCGTGACACCATGATCGGGAAACACCGCAATGCCGATACTGAGCGAGGTCACCACACTGGTGTCGCCCGGCAACGCGATGGGCATGTCCATGCTGGCGAGGATCTTGTCGGCAATCCGCTCGGCATCTTCGACCTTGTGCAGCGGCGTGAGCAGAACCGCGAACTCGTCACCGCCCAGCCGCGCCACCAGATCCTCTTCGCGCAATTGCGCACGGACGCGATTGGCCACGGCCACCAGCACCGCATCACCGGCGGCATGACCAAAGTTGTCGTTGATGCCTTTGAAGCGATCACTGTCGAGAAACAACACGGCCACGCGCTCATCGTGTTTGCCGGCATTGCGCAACGCGCGGATCAACCGTCCTTCGAAAAAGGCGCGATTTGGCAGACCGGTGAGGCTGTCGTGAGTCGCTTGGTGGGCGAGGGTTTCGTTTTCGTTTTGCAGATGGGTTTGCCACGACTCCAGTTCGTCGAGCAAGGCGTTGAAGTCATTGCCGAGGTTGTCGAGTTCGGCGATCTGCGCCGGCGGCACGCGGCGGTCCAGCGCGCGTTCGCTACGTGCGGCGTGGGCCACGGCGGCCAGGCTGCGCAAGGGGCCGGTGATGCCGCGTAACTGGCGCCGCGCCAGGTAGAGCGCGACCCAGGCGCTGATTGCGGTACAGAGGATGATCCCTGCCAGACCGCTGAGCAGAAAACGCATCAGGCTGCCGCCATGGCCGGTGAGCAGCACGCGACCGATTTCACGGTCCTGATGCTCGATCGGCAGGCTGATGGGTTTTTCCAGGACGGCGCGGGTGATCTGCATTTCCAGCTCAGAGAACAAGCCGTTTTCCGGGCGTTGCCAATGCGCGAGCAGTTTTCCCTGGCTGTCCAGCACCTGGGCATCAGCGACTTCTTCGGCGGAAGCAATCAGCGCCAGCGATTCGTTGGCGGCCGTCTTATCGTTGAAAACCACCGCAGCTTCCACGGTGTAGCTGATCGAGCGGGCGATCAAATGCAGGTTGTGATCGGCATAAACCCGCAGCGCCAATACACCGAGCAACGTCAGCGAAACACTGGCCATCGCCACGCCTACCAGCGCGACCGTCAAATGCCCTCGACCAATGACCGAGCCCAGGGTTGGGCGGTTTTTCGCTGGGAACAGTTTCATGGCGCCGCCGGTTTGCGACGCGACAGCTGCAGCACGCTCGGGTGAATGCGCACGCCGCTGCGGGCAACGGAGTCGAGGTTGACTTCAAAGGACACTTGCTCATCGCCAACGCGCAGGCAAAACAGACTGCCGACGGTGCACTGATCGCCACCTTCGCTGATGCTCAGCACCGGATGACCGATCAGCGAAGCGAACAAGCGAGTGCGTTCATCCGCCGTGAGCTTGCCGATGTACACCGCATCGCACTCGCCGACGATGGCCGGGTTGTCGGCCAGCAGACGGCGTACGGCCACCGGCCGGCCGCTGGCTTGAGTGGTGCCTTTGACCAGATCGTCGGTGTACTCAGTGGGGCCGACGATGCACAGACGCAATTGCGCGGGTTCCACCGGCCAGCGCGCGTAGCTGAGAATACCCAGAACGACCTGAGTGACAGATTTGGCCCGTTGTTCGGCCATGCCCGTCGGCGCTTGCGACTGCGCGACAGCCGCGCCCGTCAACAACCAGAGCAGACCGACAAGCAACGCGTGCTTGCAGACAACTACGCGCCCTGTCGCCCAGACAGACACCTTCATGCAGGGATTCTCTTGGATCGTACCGAAGTGATGCCGCAACGATAGCACAGCGTTGATACGCCAGCGATACAGCGTCATCTGACCGGTCGGTCAGTAATCACCGTCAATCGTCGGGATTCTCACCTCGCAGACGCGCTCCCCTCCTCCAGTTCCAGCATCAGCCCGCTCAGGCGTTTGACCTTACGCTGCACCGCCTCCTCGAACACCCCCGGTCGGGATTCAATCAGGGTGAACCAATGCTTGGCCCGGGTGATGCCGGTGTAGATCAATTCTTTGGTCAGCACCGGATTCAAGGCATCCGGCAGAATCAGCGCCGTGTGGGCAAATTCCGAGCCTTGGGATTTGTGCACCGTCATCGCGTAGACGGTTTCGACGTCGTTGAGGCGGCTCGGCAATACAAAGCGCACGCCGCCCTGACCGTCGTTGCGCGGGAACGCCACGCGCAATACCGGTTTGCCCGCATCCGGACCTTCGCGCTCGGGCAGCTTGAGGGCGATCCCGATGTCGCCGTTCATCAAGCCCAGACCGTAATCGTTACGAGTCATCAGGACAGGACGGCCTTCGTACCATTGCTGATCGTTTTCAATCAGATGCGCCTTGAGCAATGCGGCGGTGATCCGCTGATTCAGGCCTTCGACACCCCAAGGCCCCTTGCGCACGGCACACAACAACTGGAAGGTGTCGAATGCCTGCAAGACTTCGCGGGCCCAAATAACCCAGTCCGGATGCTCGAGTGGTCGGCCCGAGGGTGGACGCTGATCTCGCAGCACACTCAGATAATGGCGGTAACCCTGTGGGCCATCGCCATGCCCCTCCAGCAACAGACGCTCCAGCTTGTGATCCTGTTCGCCCTTGAGCGGCAACGAATACACATCGTCATAGTGTCCGGCGGTGAGTAACTGGCGCGCCTCATCCGGCAACTGTTGGTTGACCCGACGTGCGAGCTGACCGATCCCGCTGCCCTCGCCGAAGCGCCGGGAGTGACGCAGCATGACCACTTGCTGGGCCAGCGGGTGAGCGCCATCGACGTCCGCATGCAAGCCGCTGTCCTGCAACGACTCACCGCTGACCGACTCCAGCCATTGGCGGGTGTGTGGGCTGTACCAGCCACCCTCGGCGTCACGACACAAATCCCCCAGCACCGCACCGGCCTCCACAGAGGCCAGTTGGTCCTTGTCGCCCAACAAGACCAGGCGTGCATGGGGTGGCAAGGCATCAAGCAGATTGGCCATCATTTCCAGGTCGATCATCGAGGCTTCGTCGACCACCAACACATCCAGTGGCAAGCGATTGCCGGCGTGGTGGCGGAAATGGCGGGTGCCGGGTCGGCTGCCCAGCAGGCGATGCACGGTGGTGACGTCACAAGGAATCTTCGCCCGCACCTCTTCGGTAACTTTCAGCGACTGCACTTGCTGGCTGATGGACTCGGTTAACCGCGCCGCAGCCTTGCCTGTCGGTGCCGCCAGACGAATCCGCAGCGGATGACCGGCAGCGACTGCAGGTGCCTGAAGCAGGGCCAGCAAACGCACCACTGTGGTGGTCTTGCCGGTACCCGGACCGCCGGTGACGATACTGAAGGCGCCGCGAGTGGCAAGGGCGCAGGCGAGTTTCTGCCAGTCGATGACTTCCCCCGCCTTGGCTGATCCGAACAGTTCATTCAAGCGCTGCGGCAGATCGTCCGGTGTTGGTTCGACTTGCTGCAGGCGCTGGCGCAACGCCGTATCGATGCGTCGTTCATAGGCCCAGTAGCGTCGCAGATAGAGACGTTTGCCCGACAACACCAGCGGGCGTTGCTGTGCGCTATCGCTGGTATCCGCCGCGAGTGCGACCAGTGAACTGCCCGCCAGCACTTTGCACCAGTGAGCACCGTCGAGCGCCTCAAGCAATTGCGAAGGCAGCAACAGCACACCACCTTGCACGTCACCTTCAGGGGGCAGCGACAGCGCGAAGTCGGGAGCTTTCAGGGTTTCGTACAGATCAAGACAGACATGACCGTGGCCCAATTGATGGCTGGTCAGGGCGGCAGCGAGCAGCACCAGCGGATCCGTATCACGCTCAAGTTCGTGCAGGAACGCGACGAATGCTTTGTCCAATGCACGCAGCCAGCCACGCTCGACCCAACGAGTGAGCAATATCAACAGGTCATCGGCGCGGGTCAGCGGCGCAAGCCTCGACAGGCTGTCGGCTGCCAGCGGTGTAGGGAGCAGATCGGCAAAGGTACGGCTCATAACAGGACTCCCTGTTCCCAGGCGGGTTCGGACTTGGGCTCGGGTTTTCCTTGAAACATACGGTCGAGACGCTCGATCAGTTCACGGGGTGGACGGGCGAAATATACCCCGCGACTGTCAGCGCGGGTGCCGCGCAGGAACAGGTACAACGCGCCGCCAACATGCCGGTCGTAATCGTAATCCGGCAGTCGTGCCTTGAGCTGGCGATGCAGCGCCAACAGGTACAACACGTATTGCAGGTCATAACGGTTGTCGAGGATCGACTGCTCCATGGCCTGCTCGGTATAGGCCAGGTCATCTACGCCAAGCCAATTGGATTTGTAGTCCGCCACGTAATAACGACCATCGTGCTCAAAGGTCAGGTCGATGAAGCCTTTGAACATGCCGTTGAGTTGCACCGCTTCTGCCGCCACGCGGGCTACACCCCGGTGAGTGTGCTGACGCACCAGTTCGTCGAGTTTGAGTACATCGACTTTATGGCTGGCGAACCAGAATTCCATCTCGACCCGATATTGCTTCAGTTGCTCAAGAACAACCGGCGGTTGCCCGCCAGCGATCGGCAATGGCGATGTGAGCAGATGCTGCAACCAATCGCTCAGGGTGGTGATCCAGCCTTCCCAGCCGCGCAGGTTGCAGCGCCGGGCAATCGCATCCTCCAGCGCCTCGCGGGAAACGGCAAAGCCATCATCACCGGCCCATTCCAGCAAACCGTGGAGAAACGTTCCGGGATTGGGACCGCGCGGAAAGCGGTGGATATCGGCACCGCCGGCAATGATTTCCCGTGGTGCATCAGGGTCGAGGCGTTCGTCATCAAACAGCTTTTGCGCTTGCGGGCTGTCCGGCGCTTCATCGCTGCCGACACTCAATACGTCGCTGATACGCAGAGCGCTGTAGGATGCGATCCACCAGTTTTCGCTGGCCTTGCGCTTGGGCAACAGTGTGGCGCTCAGCACGGCGTCATTGCGTGGCGGCTGGTAATGCTCGTCGGTGGGTTGGGGCATTTCATCGATGTGGATGGCCGGGCAGTCTTGTTGCAGGTCTTGCAGCCAGCGTTTCAGTTCGCTGGACTCGCCCAGCGATGCGCCACCGCCGAGCAGATAGCCCAGCGCCGAAAGGTGCAGCACCGAGCTGTTGTTATTGCCCCGTTTGAGATCCGTCACGCCCAACCAGCAGGCATGCTGCGCGCGGGTCAACGCAACGTAGAGCAAGCGCAGGTCTTCGGCCAGACGCTCATCATCCGCCTGCTCAATCAGCTCGCCGGTTGGCTTCAGGCTCACCTGAGCCTTGCCCTCGGCGTCGTGATAATGCAGTGGCAAGCGACTGCCATCCACGGGTTTTGCCGAGCAAATGAACGGCAAGAACACCAATGGATATTCCAGGCCTTTGGACTTGTGGATAGTCACGACCTTGACCAGTTGCTCATCACTTTCCAGACGCAGAATCTGCTCTTCGCCAGCCTGGCCAGACACTGCCAGCAGTTCAGCCAGATGGCGAATCAGCGCTTGTTCACCGTCCAGCTCCGCTGCTGCTTGCTGCATCAATTCCGACAGGTGCAAAAGGTTGGTCAGGACACGCTCGCCATCGGTGCGTGTCATCAAGGTTTGCGGCAGATGGAAGTCGTGCAGCAGACGGCGCAACATCGGCAGCACGCCTTGCTTGCGCCATAGCTCGCGATAGCCACGGAACTGCATGACCCGGGTTTCCCAGACCAGTTCGTCCTGGTTCAGACGCTCCAGTTCGGCCAATGGCAGGTTCAGAGTGATACAGGCCAATGCGGCTTTCAGGGAGCGCTCGACATCCGGCTCGGCACAGGCCTTGAGCCAGGACAACAGGTCGTGAGCCTCTTGCGCCGCGAATACCGAATCCTTGTCCGACAGGTAAACGCTGCGCACGCCACGGGCGGCGAGTTCACCGCGTACGGCCTGGGCCTCTTTGCCGTCGCGCACGAGAATCGCGATGTCGGACGGCCTCAGGCCTTTGAAGTCTTTGCCGTCCTGAGTGAAACCTGCGCTAGCGTTTTGCCCGCCATTGAGCAACGCGGTGATTTCGCTGGCGCACGCGGCTGCCAACTGTTGGCGATAGACCGCGCCCGATATCGGCTGGTCGGTGGACAAGTGCCAGACATTCAACGCCGCGACTGCTTGCCCGCAAACCTGCAGCTGTTCCTTGCGCCCCTGGGATTCGACGGGGAGGAACGGCACCGGGTTTTCGCCGTTTTTCTCGCGGAACAAAAACGCGCCGCGGCCCTGCTCTCGGGACTCGGCGCGTGCGAATACATGATTGACCCCGTTGACCATGCCGTGGCTGGAACGGAAGTTGGTGCCCAGCGTATGCAGTCGGCCAGTGGTAGCCTGACGCGCGCGCAGATAGGTGTAGATGTCTGCACCGCGGAAAGCGTAGATCGCCTGCTTCGGATCACCGATCAGAAACAGGCCGGTCTCGGGACTGTTTTCCTCAATGCGATAGATGCTTTCGAAAATTCGATACTGCACCGGGTCGGTGTCCTGAAACTCATCGATCAGCGCGACCGGGAACTGCTCGCGAATCAACGTCGCAAGACGTTCGCCTCCGTCGGATTGCAGTGCGGCATCCAGGCGCAACAACATGTCGTCGAAGCCCATCTCGGCGCGACGCCGCTTCTCTTCTTCAAAGCGAGCGCCTACCCATTTGGCGGCATGTTGCAGCACAGCGGCATCGGGGGTCGGCAAGGCATCGAGGCTCGACTTGAGCTTCGGCATCGCGTCCAGGCCGGGGTGACCTGGCGCCTGGCCTTTCCACGCTTCGGCCATACCGTCGGGGGTCAGTCGGGTGAAACCGGTGCCGATATCCAGTTGCTCCAGGGTCTCGTCTTCGGCCCATGCCTTGAGCTTTTCGAACCACGGTTCGAAGTAACGCGCCTGCATTTTTCGCCCGTCGACGGTTTTGCTCGCAACGCCTTGTTGGCAGATGGCGAGCAACTCGTCTGCCCACTGGCGCCAAGGCATTTTCAGTTCGATCAACGCCGCGCGGCGTTCTTGCAGGCACTCATCGATCAGCTCCGCGGGCGCTTTGCCCTCGTCGCTGTCACGCTCACTGGCGAACAGGCCGCGCACGCGAGGCAACAACGCCGCCGGCCCCCCCCAATTGCTGCGAACCCAATTCAAGGCATCGCCCTGCATCGGGTAACAGAACAGTCGCCAGTAATCGCGCAGCACTTCGCCGAGCAAATCGCTGTGGTCAGTTTCCAGGGATTGGGTGAACAAGCTGCCACTGTCGAACGCGTGCTCGCGCAGCATGCGCTGACACCAACTGTGGATGGTCGAAACGGCGGCCTCGTCCATCCATTGCGCAGCGACATCGAGGCGGTTGGCGCAACCGGGCCATTGTTGGGGGTCGAATTGACCACGTAATTCGGCGATCAGTGCATCGGGCGCAGGCGTTTCGTCACGAAAAAATCGAGCGGCCTCAGCCAGACGCGTGCGTATGCGCTCACGCAGTTCCTTGGTCGCGGCATCGGTGAAGGTCACCACGAGAATCTGTGGTGGCAGCAATTCACGGCCGAATCCACTCTCCTCGTCACCGTGCCCAAGGATAAGCCGCAGATACAAAGCCGAGATGGTGAACGTTTTACCGGTACCGGCACTGGCTTCGATCAACTGGCTGCCCTGTAGCGGGAATGCCAGTGCGAGGGGTGTCTGTGTACTCATGCCCTAGCCCCTTCGGTGGACAGCGAACGCCAAGATGCTTCATACAACGGGCGATACAAAGCGTCGCACCAACCGGAGAACGTCTCGTCGGCGAGCAATGCCTCGAAGTCGGCAAATTGCCGTGACAATGCGGGACTCTCGCGGCGCTCACCTTCGCTGGTCTGCCCGTCACCTTCATAGGCTTTACGCGCCGCCGCTTCGGCCTTCAGCGGGTCGCTCTGAGAGAGCCACGCAAAGGCGGTTTTGACTGCGATCGGCAGTGGCTGGCGCATACCCGCCTGCCAGGCGAGGAGCAAATCACTGAGGAAACGTATCGCTCGATCTTGCTCCATCGGTTCAAGCAGCAGCGTGTCATCGCTGGCCACCAACGCGGTGCTCAGGGAAAGTCCGCTGGCGCAGGCCACCAGATGATTGACCCAAGGTTTGGTCAGGCGATGCCATTTACGGCTTTTGATCGAGCCAATGCTGTTGGGAATGGTCGTGATCGACAACAGACCACCGTCGGCGCGCTGATGCAAACCGGCGAGCCAGCCTTCAAGGCGCAAGCCCTGCAACTCAAGGTTGATCGGCGTCGCACCGCTCAACGGGGTCGGCCACAGTGTCAGCAGTTGTTGATAACGCTGCAGCAGATCCGGCAGGGGTTCGATCAACTCTCGTTGCAGGCACTCGCCAAACCCGGCCATTGGCAACAGGCCGCTGTTCTGCAGACGTCGGGCCTGGGCAGTCAGCGCCTGTTCGACATTTTCGGGTTGCCTGAGAGCGGCTTCAAGCAGGCTGTCGCTGAGCGTGTAACGCTGCAATGCGTCAAGCACGAAGGGTTCTTCATCAGCCAGCGGTGCTTCGGCGGCCTCGAAATACACCTTGAGACGCTGGGTGAAAAAGTGCCGAACCGGATTGCGCAAAAAGTCCTGCAACAACGCCAGACTCAACGGCTCTTCTTGCACATAAGGGGTGAGTAACTGCGCTTCGTTTTGAGGCTCATGCTGTTGATGCAGAACCTGCCATTCGCTGGCATAGCTGAAGAGTTGATCGCCGTCATGAAAATAACGCGCGCTGAACGGTTGCAGCGGGTGCTCTTGGGTCATGGCACTCAGCAGATCGCGGTTTTCATCGAGTAATCGCCAACCGCTAGCTAAATGATCGCGCAGTTGGCCAATCAACACTGAAGCCGGTCGCTCACTGTTGTCGCGGATGCTGCGCCCCACCCAGCTGATGTACAGCTGATTGCGTGCCGACAAAAGTGCCTCGAGTAAAAGATACCGGTCGTCTTCACGCCGCGAGCGATCTCCCGGACGGTAATCGCTGCCCATGAGGTCGAAGTCCAGCGGCGGCTGCGCGCGGGGATAATCCCCGTCGTTCATCCCCAGCAGGCAGACCAGTTTGAATGGAATGGCGCGCATGGGCATCAGCGTACAGAAATTCACGGCACCGGCCAGAAAACGCTGAGACAAACGCCCCTGGTCCAGACCGGCGAGCCAGGCTTCACGAACCACTGTCAGCGGTAGCTCATCCGCCAGACCTACAGCGTCACAGGTTTCCAGCCAGGTTTCGCGCAGCTCTTCGAGCTGGGTCAAGAGGTAGTCGTCATGCTCGTTACTGGCCTTGAAGAACAGTTGCATAAGCGCCTGCAACCGGTATCCCCATTCCTTGGGTTGGGCCGGTTGGGTGAGCTGCTGGTGGGCGAGCTCCAGGGCATCGAGCAGAGCCACCAACGGCCCGATCAGTGCGGCGTCGAGTCCGCCGATTTCATCGTAGGGTTCAATCCCTTCACACGCATTGGCGCTGCCAACGGCGTAACCGAGAAGCATGCGGCGCAGACCGAAATGCCAGCTGTTTTGCTCTAGTTCGTCGGGTAACCCCAGGCCCGCACGTTGCTCGGCATTCATGCCCCAGCGCACGCCCGCGCCTTCGATCCAGCGGTGCAGTGTTGGCAGGTCGCGCTCCTCTACACCAAAGCGAGCGCGGAGTGCAGGAACATCGAGCAGGTCGAGAATTTCACTGACCGGGAAACGACTGTCAGGAAGCTTGAGCAGGTGTTCGACCGCGATCAGCAGTGGATCACGGCCACGTTGTCCCTGGTCTGCCAATGTGAAGGGGATAAACCGCGAATCATGGCGATCAAGCTGACCAAAAACCGCGCGGATATGCGGCGCGTAGCTATCGACGTCAGGCACCATCACGATCACATCGCGGGGACGCAGATCCGGATTGGCACTGAAGCGTGCCAGGAGCTGGTCGTGCAGTATTTCGACTTCACGTTGAGCGCTGTGGGCAATATGAAAACGGATCGACTCATCCTGTGCCAGATCGACGGCGGGCCAGTGTTCACGTGTTTCATTGAGTGGACGCAACTCCAGGATATCGTCCTGTAGTTGATTGAGCAGATTGCGTGGTTGAGTTTCGCTGAACAGATCTATGCGGCCATCGCGAAAAGCCGCCCGATAGCTATTGGGATCGTCGTAACTGTCGAGCAGGTTGATGTAGTCCCGGCCTTGTTTGCCCCATGCAGCCAACAGTGGATGGGCATGTTGATGCAGTGTTTCAGGGTCCAGTACTGCGGGCATTCCAGTCTTGCGCGATTGCCGTTTGTATTGATGCCGCAGCAGATCCTTGTCGGCGACAATGTCGGCCCAGTGGTGGCGGCACGGGTTGTGTACACACAGCAGGACCTGACTGAAACGCGCAAGCCCGGCCAGCGCCTCAAGCACTTGGGCTGGCAGCGAAGAAATCCCGAAAACGATCACTCGCGATGGCAATCCCGCAGGCGCTTCGGTGAGGTTGTTAATGCGCTCGATAAACCGTTGATGAACGCCGGCACGACTCTGCGCCATACCTTGTTCGCCCACGTCATCCAGCAGCGCTCGCCACAATTCTGCCTGCCAGCAACTGGTCGCCGGCAATGGTTTTACTTCCCCCCTCACATTGCGTAATTGATGCCGGCCTTCTGCCCAGTCTTCAAGCCAGTCGGCCCGGTACACCTGATATTGGTCGAACAGATCCGCCAAGCGTTCGGACAATTGGTAGCGCTTGCGCAGGTCGGCGTCGTGGGTGAGGAAACGTTGCAACGGCTCGAAATGCGGACGATCAATGACCTGAGGGAGCAGGCGCATAAGGCGCCAGGTCAGCGGGGCCTTATCGAGCAGGGATTTGGGAGGAATTTCATCTCGGCCCAGCACCATGCGGTATAGCTGCCACATGAAACTGCCTGGCAGTTGCACATCAATTGCTGCCGCGATGCCGCAACCTCCGAGGTCGTCGTCCTCTGGATCTTCAGCCAGAGCCAATTTGAGCCATTGAGCAATGCCGTTGCTCTGCACCAGAGCGATTTCGTTCTCCAGCGGTGCCAGTGGGTAGCGCCGCATTATGCTGATCACAAGGCTGCGCAGTTCGTCCAGGCTATTGCTCTGGACCACCATGAATGCAGCGTTGAGGGACTGGGCGTCCGGCATAAGGGTTTCCTTGGAGAAGTACAAAAGCCAGGCAGAACCTTAGCATTGTCGGCAGGGTATGACAGCCGGACGGCGTCCGTGAATGCTGTACGAAC